>JASHWW010000105.1 GCA_030043855.1 Thermoplasmata archaeon | reverse complement strand
TTCCGCTCTACGCAAACGTTTATCTATCGATTTTCGGGATGCTCCTCGACAGAGCGTATGACGCTCGTCTGACAAACGCAGCGGGGAACCAACGATGAAGTCCATCATCCAGGAAGCGATCGCGAAGCACCAGGAGAACCAGTCCCTGGTCGAGGAGAAGGGGCCGACGGCGCCGGCGTACGTGAGCTCGGACGATGCCGAGCTCGCGAAGTTGGCGGAGACCCTGAAGGTCAATATCCGGATCGTCGGCTGCGGCGGCGGCGGGTCGAACACGATCAACCGCTGCGTCGAAGAGGGGATCCAGGGCGCCGAGATGTGCGCCATCAACACGGACGCGAAGCACCTGCTCACGGTGCACGCGCCCCGCAAGATCCTGATCGGCCGCCGGGCCACGAAGGGGCTCGGCGCCGGCGCGCGCCCGGAGATCGGCGAGGAGGCCGCCCGGGAGAACGAGGAGGAGCTCCGCCAGTTCCTCAACGGCGCGCACATCGTGTTCATCACCGCGGGGATGGGCGGCGGGACCGGGACCGGTTCGGCCCACCTCGTCGCACGGCTCGCCAAGGAGGCGGGCGCCCTCACGATGGGCGTCGTCACCCTCCCCTTCGCCGGCGAGGGTGCGGCGCGGATGGAGCAGGCCCGCGACGGGCTGGAGCGCCTGCGCCGCGTCTGCGACACGACGATCGTCATCCAGAACGACAAGCTCCTCGAGCTCGTCCCCCGCATGCCGCTCGACGCGGCGTTCAAGCTCGCCGACGCGGTCCTGATGACCGCGATCAAGGGGATCACCGAGATCGTGACCCGGCCCGGGCTCGTCAACCTCGACTACGCCGACATCCTGACCGTCATGAAGGACGGCGGGGTCGCGCTGATCGGCCTCGGCGAGAGCGAGAGCGCGACCGACCGGGTGACCGAGGCGGTCACCGAGGCGCTCACCTCCCCGCTGCTCGGCTCCGTCGAGCTGAAGGACGCCACGGGCGCGCTCGTCCGCGTCATCGGCGGCCCGACCATGACCGTCAGCGAGGCCGAGAAGGCCGCGGCGCTGGTCGGCGGCAAGATCTCGAAGCGGGCCCGGATCATCTGGGGCTGCTCGGTCGAGAACTCGCCCGAGTTGGAGAACACCATCAAGGTGCTTCTCATCATCACCGGGGTCCGTGCCACCAGCCTCCTGGGACAGAAGGGAGGCTACGCCGCCGGTGAGTCCGAGGAAGTCATCGACCTCGTCCGGTAGGCGCTCGCGCCGGCGCCCCCGCTACCTCGGCATCGAGGTGGCGGGGGAACCGTTTCCCCTGCCACCGAACCCGCAACTGGAAACGCTCCTCCGCGCGTCGCTCGACGCGCGGCACCCCGACCCACCGCGGGTCCGCGTGATCCGCACCGACGGCCGTCGGGCGATCGTCGAGGTCGACCATTCCGTCGCCGCGGCCGCGCGGGCCGGCTGGAACGGGCCGTTGGGGTCCCTCACGATCCGGACGGAGCGGACGTGGGGTACGCTCGTCGGGGCGAAGGCGTGGCTCGCCGCGCGCCCGGCTAATCGAGCCCGACCGCGAACGTCGCGGTCGTGACCGTGAACGCGGCGAGGCCCGCCGCGGGGATCGTGAGGGAGACCGTCCCGATCGCGCCGTTCGAGGCGTAGGGTCCCACGCACGCCGGCCCCGTGGCGGGGACGCACGTCGGGGTGATCGGCCACCCCTGCGCCTCGATCCACGTCATCCAGGCGGGCGCGAACGGGGTCGCGATCGACAGGACGACGTTCGAGATGGTCGAGAGCGAGAAGGGGCCGCCGGTCGCGATCGAGATCGTCGTGACCGCGAGGAGTCGCGCGGTGAAGTCGGCCGTCCCGTAGCCGGACTGACTCGGGAACGCCCCGACGAACTGCGGCAGCCAGACCGTCAGGCTCGTGACCGTGGTGCCGGAGACGGTCGTCGCGATCGACGGGCCGTCGTCCATGACGGGCGTCCCGCCCGGCTGGGCGAAGACGACCGCTCCCTCATCGAGCGCGGCGTCCGCGACGGGCGCGTAGATGTTCGCGAGATGGACGTCCACCCCCGCGCCCGGGGTGATCGACGTGGCGACCGGGATCGTGACCTGGGCCACGAACGGACAGGCGAACGCGGTCGGGTTCTGGGTGGTGTTCGTCCACCCGGTCGCCGGGGTCGTCGATCCGGGCGTCCCCGTCGTGTCGTTGAAGAAGATCTTCATCGTGTTGCCGTTCCCCCACGCGCTCGGGTTCGAGAGGACCTTGTCGGTCGTCGGCACGTTCCCCTGCGGGCACGACAGGGAGGGCGCCGTGGTCGTGAGCCCGTTCAGGTAGACGGCGTAGACGTTGCTGCCGCTGGTCGCCGCGGCCTGGGGCGTGAACGTGTCGTTGGTGCCGAATAGCGCGACCGAGAACAGGCTGCTGCCGCCCGTCGTGACGGTCGCCGAGATTCCCGTGCCGACGGCGAGCAGGTGCTCGTGCCCGCCCCCGCCACCGTTCGCGATCGCGATCGTGTCCTTCGTCCCGACGACGGTCACGTTGAGCGCGGTCGCGCCGGTGTTCGACAGCACGATCGTGTCGGAGCTCCCGAACACGTCGACGTCCGTGGCCGTGGTCGACCCGACGGTGACGGTGATCGTCGCCCCGTTGACCGAGTAGTTGAGCGCCGCGAACGTCTCCCCCGACGTGAGGGTCGCCGTGTAGGCCGCGCTGCTTCCGGTGAAGTTCCCCCAGACCCGGGCCCCGCCCGAGACGCAGGTCACCGTCGTCGTCGTGATGGTGCACGCCCCCGCCGGCCGCGAGGTGCCGCCCGCTTGGACCGTCGGGGTGACGATGTCCGCGGGTCCGACGAGCGTGTAACTCAAGCTCAGGGCCGACCCGTTGGCGAGCGACGTCACCTGGGCGCCGTCGGAGCCCGCGAACGGCGGGTCCCCTTGCGAGCCGAGCTGGATCGGCTGGGAGACCTGCGCCCCGATCGAACTCGGCGAGGAGACCGCCTGCAGCAGGCTGTCGAGCCGTCCGATCTGGTTGACGACGATCAGGTCGCGCTGCAGGTCGTTGATCGACATCTGGTTCGGCAGCGTGGTCGTCAGATAGTTCGCGATGAACGTCACGACGAGCAGCAACGCCAGGATCGTGGCGATCGCGGAGACCTGCCCGGAGCGGGAACGGAGCCGCCATCGCCGGGGGCGCCGCACCCGGTCCCGACCGCGGGCCGGCCGCCGCGCGTCCACCCACCGTTGGGAAGCCATCGGAAACCCAGGGAGGGGTGATACTAGCCCTGGGGGGCGTATTTCTTGATTGTGGCGCGGACGCGCCCCGCCGGAGGACGACCGGGCGCCCCGCCGCGCAACTTATCTTGCATCCTCCCTCCCCGT
>JASHWW010000104.1 GCA_030043855.1 Thermoplasmata archaeon | reverse complement strand
GAACCGGTCCCCGAACCGCTGCAGCCGGGCCGCCCGCGCGAGGGGCTCGCGGAGAGCCGCCCGCCACGCCCGATCGTACTCGCGCAAGGGCCGCCCCTCCCGGGCCGTGGCGGCCGCCGCGCGTCCCGCCAGATAGCCGCTCAGCATCGCCGTCGGGATCCCACCGCCGTTCGTCGCCATGACGAGGTTCGCCGCGTCGCCCGCGAACGCCGCCCGGCCCACGACGAGACTCTCGGGAGGGGCGCCGATCGGCACCCACCAGCGGGTGCGCTCCCGGACCTCGCCCAGCCCCCCGGCCGCCGCGAACCGGTCGAGCAGCGAGGTGAGCGAGACCCCCGGGGGAAGGTCGGCGACGCCGAGGCCGACGTTCGCGTCGGTCGCCCGGGGGAACCGCCAGGCGTACCCGTGGGGCGCGACCCGGCCGAAGTAGAGGTCGATCCCGTCGTCCAGCGGTCCCTCGACCGTCGCGGTGATCATCCGGAAGAGCGTGCGGGGAGGCTGGAACCCGACGGACCGGGCGACCGTCGACGCGGGGCCGTCGGCGCCGACGATCACGGACGCCCGGATCGTCCCCGCCGAGGCGGTCCGCACCTCGTCCCCGTGGACCCCGGTGACGCCGACCGGATACCGGAGCTCCGCGCCCGCCCCTTCCGCACGGACGGCCAGCGCCTTGTCGAAGGCGCGACGCGAGACGGTCCACCCGTCCAGCGGGAACCGGAACCGGTGTCCGTACGGCGAGACGCAGGTCATCCAGTGCGTGGCGCGGAGGACCGTCTCGGCGGGGACCGCGAACGCGGTCCGGATCAGCTCCGGACAGTCGAACAGGTCCTCGAGCTCGGCCGGCGTCGGAAGGAACTCCCCGCACTGGACGGGGTGGCCGAGCTCGGGGCGGTGGTCGAGCAGGAGCGTGCGGGCCCCTCCCTCCGCGGCGGCGCGGGCCGCGAGCGCGCCCGCCGGCCCGGCACCGACGACGACGACGTCGTACCGCTCCATCCCCTCACGCTCCGGTCGCCACGAAGTGATTGGCGGCCGCCTGGATCGCGCCGAGGGCCGGCTGGGGGTAGACGCCGAACAGGAGGATCACGGCAACGGCAATCCCGATCGCCGCCGCCCGCGCATAGCCGAGCCCTCCGACGGGGAGGACGGGAGGACCGGCGGCCCCCTCCACCGCACCGGTCGGGGTCGGCAGCGGGGCCGGCGCGTCGAAGAAGACGACCTTGAGGACCCGCGCGTAGTAGAAGACCGAGAGGGCGCTGTTCAGGAGTCCGGCGACCGCGAGCCAGACGAAGTACCCCTGCGCGTCGACCGCCGCGCTGAACAGCACGAACTTGGAGACGAACCCGATGGTGAACGGGACGCCGGCGAGCGAGAGCAGCATCACCCCGAAGGCGACGGCGACGACCGGGCGGCGGGCGCCGAATCCCTTCCAGTCGTCGATCAGCGGCCCGACACCGGTCGCGGTGACGCCGGCGACCAGCAGGAACGCCCCGCCCTTCATGAACACGTGCGCGAGGACCTGCAGCGTCGCCCCGGTCAGGGCGGGCGCGGTGCCGATCGCGATCCCGATCAGCATGTAGCCGGCCTGGCTGATCGAGGAGTACGCCAGCATCCGCTTCATCTCCTTCTGCAGGAGCGCGAGCAGGTTGCCGACGGTCATCGTCAGGACCGCGAGGACCGCCAGGACGATCTGGAGGATCGGTCCCAGGTCGACGGAGGTCGAGGTGAACGGACTCCCGCCCCCCGACGAGACGAACAGGACCGGCCCGAGGAAGACGAGGAAGAGCGCGAAGATGCCGACCTTCTTCGACCCGCCGGCGAGGAAGGCGGTGACGTCGGTCGGGGCGCCGTCGTACGCGTCGACCGCCCAGGCGTGGAACGGTACGAGGGTCGCCTTGAACGCGAGGCCGGCGATCAGGAACCCGTAGCCGAGCAGCACGAGGACGGGGAAGCCGGTCGCGCCGGCGACGGCGCGGATCGCGTAGAGGTTCGTCGTCCCGTACGCCCCGAACAGCAGCGACGCGCCGAAGAACGAGAGCGCGGTCGACAGCGCGCCGATGATGTAGAACTTCATGGCGGCCTCGAGCGCGCGGGCGTCGCGCCGCGTGTACCCGACCAGCAGGTACGTCGAGATGCTGACGACCTCGATCGCGAGGAGGAGGAAGATCAGGTCGGCGGAGATCGCGACCAGCAGCATCCCGGCGGTCGCGAGCGCGAGCAGTCCGAAGAACACCGGGGCGCCGCGCTCGTGCGACGGGTGGGAGAGCGAGGCGAGGCCCACGAGGAACGCCGCCGAGAGGAAGGCGACCTGGAAGACCATCCCGAGCGACGTGAACGCGTAGAGCGACGCCGCCCCGGCGGCCGGGGTCGGGTCGATCGCGCCGGCCCCGATCGTCCGGGCGAAGGCGAACGGTGCGAACCCCAGGTCCGCGACGACGAAGAACAGCGCGAGCCCGCTCGCCGCGACCTCGATCGCGCCGACCAGCTCGGTCCGGCGGCGGCCGAGGACGTCGAGAAGGAAGATCAGGAGCGCCGCGCCGACGAGCAAGAGCTCGGACAGGAACGGTCCGGCGAAGGTGGTGAGCTGCATCGCCCTACGTCCCCGGGAACCCCTTGATCGGGGAACTGACGATCACGTTCACGAGCAGCCCCGGCAGGACGCCGAACAGGATGGTCAGCCCGACGAGCAGTCCCATCCCGACCCCTTCGTACCAGGGAACGTCGTGCGCCGCGGTCGGGACGCCGCGCGCGGGGCCGAAGAGCATCCGCTGCATCATCCAGAGGTAGAACGACGCCGTCACGACGAGGATCCCGAGCGGGATCACGACCCAGTAGCCGATCCCGTTCCACGTCGCGAGCAGCGCGGTGAACTCGGCCGGGAAGCCGATGAGGGCAGGCAGCCCGAGGGACGCGAGCGAACCGACCATGATCATGGTCGAGAGCGCCGGGGTCGTCGGCGTGATCCCGCCGATCCCGGGGATGTCGCGGGTGCCGAACGTGTGGTGGACGCTCCCGGCCGTCATGAACAGGAGCCCGCTGACGATGCCGTGCGCGAACATCAGCAGCACCGCGGCGAGGAGACCGAGGGAGCTGCCGAGCGCGATCGCGAGCAGCACGATCCCCATGTGGTTGATCGACGAGAACGCGACCATCCGCTTCAGGTCCCGCTGGGCCAGCGAGACGACCGACCCCCACGCGATCGACAGGAAGGCGACGAAGAACAGGATCGGTCGGACGTGGGCGAGGCCCTCGGGGAGGACCTCCACCGCCCATCGGATCAGACCGTAGCCGCCGAGCTTGAGGAGGAGGCCGGCGAGCAGGACCGACCCGCCCGTCGGCGCCTCGACGTGGGCGTCGGGCAGCCAGGTGTGGAACGGGACGATCGGGAACTTGACGCCGAAGCCGAAGAACAGCGAGAGGAAGAGGAACGACTGGACGACGGGGGAGAGGGACGGGGCGGCCGCGTAGACGGCGGAGAAGTCGAACGACGACGCGCCGGAGTAGAACGCCATCGCGAGCAGCCCGACCAGCATCGCGATCGAGGCGACGTGCGTGTAGACGAAGAATTTCAGCGCGGCGTACCGGCGCCGCGGCCCGCCCCAGTACCCGATCAGGAAGAACATCGGGACGAGGACGGCCTCCCAGAACAGGAAGAACAGCAAGATGTCGAGCGCGACGAAGACGCCGAAGCAGCCCAGGCACGTCAGGAGGACGAGGCCGAAGTACGCCGCCGGTCGGCGCTCCTCGCCCCACGAGTAGACGACCGTGGCGATCTGGAGGATCGCGGTCAGGAGGATGAAGATCAGCGAGATCCCGTCGACCCCGACCGTGTAGTTCACCTGCAGCCAGCCGAGATGGATCCAGGGGTACGACTCGCTGTTCGCGAACCCCGGGACCCCGTTCACGTACCCCGGCCAGCCGGGATACTGCGCGAAGAGGTAGCCGACCTCGCCCAGGAAGACCGCCGAGACGCCGAGGGCGACCCACCGGGCGCGGGCGCCGGCGAGGAACGTCGCGACCGTGCCGGCGAGCAGCGTGACGAGGACCAGGGAGAGGATCGGCAGCATCCTACGTACCTCCCAGGCGGGCGACGATCCAGGGCCCGACGAGCAACAGGAGCACGAAGATCGTCAGCAGCCCGGCCACGACGTAGGCGGCGTAGTCCGACACGACGCCGGACTGGATCCGCCGGAGCCGATCGCTCGTCGCGGCGAACGCGCGCTCGAACCCGTGGACGGTCCCGTCGATCACGTACTGGTCGACGAAATCGGCCCCGCGCGCGACGGTGTAGACGGCCCGCTGGCCGAACCAGTCGTACGCCTCCTTGACGTGGTACCGGGCCAGCAGCAGTCGGCGGACCGACTGGGCCGGGCTCGACTCCGCGAGCACGAACACCCGTCCGTTCCCCCAGAGATACCAGGCGAGGCCGATGCCGGCGGCAGCGAGTCCGACGCTCGCTCCCGAGAGGAGGAGGTCGGTCGTCCCGTAGTGCGGGGGGATCCCGGCGACGCCCGCCCCGTTCAGCAGCAGGCTCTGGAACCCCGGCAGGAAGACGAACAGGCCGGCGACGATCGCGAACCCCGACAGGACCACGAGCGGGACCTGCATCACCCACGGCCCCTCGTGGGCCTCGGGGAGCGTCGGGTCGCGGGCGGCCTCGCCCGAGAAGGCGAGGAACCAGGCGCGGAAGATGTAGTAGGCGGTGAGGAAGACGCCGGCGAACGCGAGCAGGAAGAACGGCCAGTAGGCGGGATGGCTGCCGAGCTGCGAGTAGACGGCCGAGAGGATGTCGTCCTTCGACCAGAATCCGGCGAACGGCGGGATCCCCGAGAGCGCGAGGCCCCCGATCGCGAACGCGGCGGCCGTCACCCGCATCCGTTTCTTCAACCCGCCCATCTGGAACAGGTTCTGCGTCCCGACGGCGTGGATGACCGAGCCGGCGGCGAGGAAGAGGAGCGCCTTGAAGAACGCGTGCGTGAACAGGTGGTACAACCCGACCATGGCGAAGCCGGCGCCGACGGCGAGCACCATGTAGCCGAGCTGGCTGATCGTCGAGTACGCGATCACCCGCTTGATGTCGGGATGCACCACCGCCATCGTCGCGGCGAAGAACGCGGTGAAGCCGCCGATCGCGACGATCACGAGGCTGTCGAGCGACGTGAAGCCGAGGAACAGGCTGGTGACGGCGAGCAGGTAGACGCCCGCGGCGACCATCGTGGCCGCGTGGATCAGGGCCGAGACCGTCGTCGGGCCCTCCATCGCGTCCGGCAGCCAGACGTGCAGCGGGAACTGCGCGCTCTTCCCCGCGGCGCCGCCGAGGATCAGGATCCCGGCGATCGTCAGCGTCGTCCCGTTCCCGGTGCCGATCGGGACGAACGGCTGGGTGCCGTGGACGAAGACGAACCCGCTCGCCGCCCATCCGCCCGTCCCCGCCGGGCCGGCGGTGGCGTAGGTCGAGAAGTAGAGGAAGATCCCGAGCAGGAACATCACGTCGCCGACCCGGGTGACGAGGAACGCCTCCTTCGCGGCGCTCGCCGCGCTCGGTTTCTCGTAGTAGAAGCCGACGAGGAAGTACGAGCAGACGCCGACCAGCTCCCAGAAGACGAAGAACTCCAGGAGGTTGTTCGCGAGGACCAGGCCGGTCATCGCGGCGAGGAAGAGCGACAGCTCGGCGTAGTACCGGGGAAGGCCCCGGTC
>JASHWW010000103.1 GCA_030043855.1 Thermoplasmata archaeon | reverse complement strand
AGGGAGTCGGTCGGGTGACCGTCTTCGCGCCCCGCATCACCGTGCTGGCCGTGGGCGACGAGATCGCCCGGGGTCGAGCGCCGTCGGGCGGGACCGTCGCCGACACCATCACGCCGGTCCTCCGGCCCCTGCTCCCGTCGTCGCGAGTTCGCGTGATCCGGGGCGTCCCCGACGACGTCCGTGGCCTCTCGCGTCGGATCCGCGCGGCCGCCTCGACGTCCGACCTCGTGGTCACTCTGGGGGGCTCGTCCGTCGGTCCCCGGGACCGAACGAAAGCCGCCATTCGTTCCGTCGGTGAGCTCCTGTTCGAAGGGGTTCGCGTCAGCGTGCTCAAGCGCGCCGCGGTGGGCCGCGTGGGACGCACGCCGATCGTCGTGCTGCCCGGCCAGGTGGGCTCCGCGATCGTGGGATGGCACGAACACGGCTTGCACGTGGTCGGTCGGTGTGTCGGCCGGGACGTCCGCCAGTGGGAGCGCGTTCGATTGCGCCGGTCGATCCCCCGGGACCGTCGTATGGACACCGTCTATCTCCTGGCGGTCCGGGATGGGGAAGCGATCCCCCTTCCGTGGGGGGTGCGGCGCGCTTCCGAGTTCCTCCGGGCGAACGCGCTCGCGATCGTCGGTCGGGGAGCTTCGGCGGTCCCGGGGACGCCGCTGGTCGTCCAGCGACTCGAGGGGACGCCGGCGGTGGTCGCCGTCCCGTGAGCACGGCGACCCGGTCTCCCTCGCCCGGACCGCTTCTTGCGGCCCAATACGCACAAATACGTCCCCTGTGGTGGGAATCGCCATGCGGCCCCGAACGAGGATCGAGGCGCCCGCGCAAGGGATGCTTCGGAAGAACATCACCATCACTCCGGAAGAGGCAGAGTTCCTGGAGCGGCATCCCGAGATCAACCAGAGTGCCCTGTTCCGCCAGATCGTCGAGAGCCTGATGCTCGCCGAGCGGACCCCCGGCGTGGCCTCCACCCAACCGGTGCGGCTGGGGAAGGCCGTCTACCGCTCCGGCGCGATCATGTTCCAGAAGTCCGGCGAGCGCAAGGAGTAGGGATTCCCCGCCTCGCGCGGGGATCCGTTGCAGTCTGTCGCCGGTTCCGAGAACGTCGGGATTACGCCCCGGTGGCGGGGCCGGTCGTTCGGAAGGGGGCCTCCTGGTCTCGGCGACGTTCGGCCAAGCCGGAGAGCGCCGGGTGATCCTGGTCCCGCGCTCGGGCGAACACGATCCCCTCCGCCCCGGGCGTAAGGTCGAAGGCGGACCGCGCCGTCGCGCGGTCGATCGACTCGAGCGCGTGTCGCGACAGCACGTGACCGAAGGCCCATCGGCGAACGAGGGCGAGCTCCGTGAAGTGCGGCGCGTAGTGACCTCCGCCGCAGGCGAGGGCCACGCGGTCCGCCGGGTCCAGCACCGGCTCCCGGAGGGCGTCCGCCAGTACCCGCACGGACCTCTCGCTGGGCGCGGACGACTCCCCGAAACCGATCTCGGCGAAGAACGCGGGGCGCCCGAGCTCCGGCCCGTGATGGGTCGCCTCGTAGGTGACGTCCAATCCGGAACCCCCGGCGCGCTCGCTCAACGCCCGAAGGACCGCGGCCATCCGGCGGGGATCGGTCGGTACCAACGTCCGAGGCCGGCCGCCGACCTCCGCGATCGGGCCCGGATTCCCCAACGGGTGTACGGTCAGGCACGGTACGTTCTGTTCGCTTCGATGGATCGACGGAAAGATCAGGGTGAGCTCGGCCAGGGGACCCGAGCGAGGCAGCCGCGCGTCGAGATGCTCGTCGTGGATGTGGGGTCCGGGGCGTCGCAGGGTCCACAGATCGGGGCCCAGCTGCCGGATCGGTGCCCCATCGACGTGCTCGCCGGTCGACGGAGGGGCACCCCAGATCTCGGCGACTCGAGAAGCGACCGGATCCGGCTCGGACAGTACGAGGAGACACCCGGGAGTCACATTGCAGCCAGGGGCGACCCCCGCATAGAGCCACCGGGGACGACGCCGCCCGACGGCCATCGAGGGCGAAAGGAGGTGCTCCCGGCGGGAGTTTCCCCGGTCGGCACGCGGTCGGCCGGTTTTGAACCCGCGTCAGAGGCTCGAGAGGCCTCTATCCTTGACCACTAGACTACGGGAGCGCCGCCGCCCGGTAGCGGGGAGCCTCTTTGAGGCTTTCGCCGGTTTCACGGGAGATTTTGCCGGGGGCGGGACGGCTCGCCCCCGGGGAATGGGTTCGGACCGCCCCGCTCAGCTGAGACGGACCCACGTCGCGGTGTAGCTGCCCGGGCCGGTGGCCGCGCTGACCGAAGCCATCGTGTGGCCCCCCCCGTCGATCATCGTGATCGCGCCCGCGGTGGAGAACTTCTGGATGGCCGAGGTGGTGCTGGAGATCGTGGCCTTGCACGAGTCGAAGGTCACGCTCCCGAAGTCCGCCAGGCGGTACAAGGAAGTCGCGCCCGACGGTCGCTCCACGATGCATTCCGCGGTCTCCCGGTCGGTCCCCGACTGGGTCCCGCTGCGCGTCGCGGAGACGCCCGCCACGGTGATCTTCATGACGAATTTCGAGGCGGTCGACGACCACGTGACGGAGGCGCTCACCGCGTCGCCCGGGGCGACCGAGACCGATTTGATGATCTTGATGTCGTTCAACGGATACAGCTCCCACCACGCGTGGTACGACACCGCACCGCCCGAGCATTCCGCGATCGTTCCGATCTGCTCGACCGTGGAGGTGCCCGCCCCGTCGATCCCGACCCAGAAGACGTCGTACGCCTTGCCGGTCGGTGGGCAGGTCACGGTCGGTTGGGTCCAGGCCCCGGTCACCTTGGTGACCGTATC
>JASHWW010000102.1 GCA_030043855.1 Thermoplasmata archaeon | reverse complement strand
GGGCCCACCGCAAGGCGCGGCGACGTCCGACCCCCGATCGCTTGCACCGCCTCCGGATCCGGGTCCGCCAGCTGCGGCAGATCTCCGACCTCACCGGGCGGATCGCCCCGCACCGCGGACCTCCGTTGCCGCGGGGCCTTCGCCAGCTCCAGGACCGTCTCGGCCACATCCACGACCTCGACGTGGCGCTCGCCTCGTTCGATGCCGACCTGACCCGCTCCCCCTGGCCCGCCGCGCTGCGTACCCGCCGCCGTCGCGAGCGGAGCGCCGCTCGCTCGGGGCTTGCGGAACTCCCGACCCGACTTCCGGAAGCCTCCCCCCCGACCACCCCCCCGCGCCGCGCCGTCGTACGGAGGTCCGTACGGCGCTGAGCGGATCCGCGAGCGGGTCGCGAGCGGACGGCATCGGCGCCGGCCCGGTCCGCGATGCCCTTCACGAGACAGGCGCCCTCGGGGCGACGGCTCGGCAGCTGGCCACTCGACTCGCGGTCCCGGTCGACCGGGTGACTCCGACGTTGGACCTGCTCGAGCAGCGCGGCGACGCCGTTCGGATGGGACGGGGACTCTGGGTCCTCCGAGATTTCGAGCGGTTGGTGGAGCGCGCCGACTTCGTCGGTCCCGCCGAGTTCGACGAGCGGTTCGTCCGCGAGCACGGCATCGCCCTCGGCACCGTTTCCGGACCGATCACCTTCCGGTCGAACGAGGAACTCCCGGTCCACCGCTGGTGGCCGTACGTGCAGGGCTACTCGGCGGAGTTCGTTGCCCGGGAACTCGGGCGGGCGGAGCTCGACCGCGGGGCCACGGTGCTCGACCCGTTCGCCGGCAGCGGCACGTCCCTGGTCGAGGCGCGTCGCGGGGGAGCCCGGGCGTGGGGGACGGAGCTCCTGGCACCGGCGGTGCTCGCCGCGCGGGTGAAGACGACGTTCGAGCTGCCGCGCATCGAGCTTCGGGCGGGGGCCGAGCGGCTCCTCGCGCGGGCGCGACGCGCGCGCCCGGGAACTCTCCCGTTCCTGCGCGAGACCGTCCGGCAGTTCTCTCCCGAAGCCCTGGCGGACCTGCTGCGACTCCGGGACGCCTTGCCGCCGGAGGGGACCCCCTCGGCCGATGCGGTGCGACTCGCGTTCGGTCGCGTCCTGATCCCTTCGAGCCGCCTCCATCGATCCCCCTGCCTCGGGTACCGTCGCGGAGCGGCGCCGCCGGAGCCCCGTCCGTTCGACGCGTTCGCCGCCGCGGTCGCGGAGATGGAGGGAGACCTCGAGACGCTCGCGGCGGCACGATCGGCCTGGGGCCCACCGGGCCGGATCGAACGGCGCGACGCGCGGCAGGGAACGTGGCCCGCCGAGTCCGTCGACTTCGCGGTGACGAGCCCGCCGTACGTGAACGGGATGGACTACGTGATGAACTACAAGGTCGACCTGGCCTGGCTCGGCTACGCGAACAGCTACGCCGAGCTCGCCGCGCTTCGGAGCGCCGAGGTCGCGTGCGACAACCTGCCGCGGGCCGAGACCGCGCCGTATCTCGCCACCGAGACCCCTCCGGATCCGTGGCTCGCCGAGATCCTCCCGCGGATCCGGCAGAACGTGCGGAACAAGGGAACGTATCGACGCGACGACGTCCACGCGGTCGTGCACCGCTACTTCGCCGATCTCGTCCCCGTGCTCGCCGGTGTGCGGCGGGCGTTGCGGCCCGGCGGTCGGTTCGTCCTGGTCGTCGGCGATTCGCTGCTCGCCGGAACCTACGTTCCCGGCGACCTCCTGCTCGCGCGGCTCGGCGCCCGCGCGGGGCTCGAGATCGTCTCCGTCGAGGTCGCTCGGCGGCGTCGTTCCGGACAACGACGTTCGTTCGAACTCCGCGAGTCGGTGATCACGCTCGCGAAGCCGCGCTCGGGGTCCCCGCGGAAGCGGGCCGCCCGCCGCTGACGGCGCGATTCGCCCGCTTCCGTTCCACGGAAACCCTTAACGGGGGTCGGCCGCCGTCGGAGGGCGACGGAGGGTCCGTGCCGGCTCGTACCCCGGAGCCGCGGTTCCTCGAACCGCTGCTGGGCGTCGCCTTCGACCTCGATGGGACGTTGGTGCTGTCGCACCACGACTTCGGCCGACTCCGGGCCGAAGTGATCCGGTGCGCCGAGCGACACGGCGTCCTGCCGGGGAAGCTGACGGTCCAGGATCCGGTGCACCGGATCGTCGAGCGGGCGCGCGAGGAGTTTCGGAACCAGGGACTCCCCGATGGGCAGTTCTACCGGTTCGAGGCCGAGTACGGCCGCGCCATCGATGCGATCGAGATGGAGGCCCTCCCGCGGACCGTCGCCCGGCCCGGGGCGGCCGACCTGCTCGGGCGACTCCAAGCCCGCGACTTCCGGCTGGCGATCCTGACCCGCAGTTCGGAGGCCTTCGCCCGCGCCGCCCTCCAGCAGACCGGGCTGGCCCCGTTCTTCGGCTATCTGCGGAGCCGCAGCTCGCCGGGCCCGGCGAAACCGTCCGCCGAGGCCCTGCTGTCGCTGCTGCAGGAGATGGAGGTCCCGCTCGACCGGGCGCTCTACGTCGGCGACCACCTGATCGACGCGGAGTGCGCCACCCGCGCCCGCGTACGCTTCTACGCGATCCTTCCCGACCCCTCGGAAGGTCCCGCGGCGACGATGACGAGCGACCGGTTCCTCGCCGCCGGGGCGAGCGCCGTGGCCCGCGACCTGTTCGAGCTCGCCCGCCAACTGAACGTTGCGGCGCCCCCCGCCGCCGCGGCGTGAGCGGTCGGCTCAGAGATACTGGGCCCACGCGTGGATGATCGCCCGCTCCGCCGTCGCCCACGCCTCCGGGATCTGGTTCCACCCGTTGCGCAGGTCCCCGACGCAATAGAGCCCGGGGATCGGTTCGCCGGTCGCGTCGGCGAGCACCCGACAGTCCTCGTCGGTCACCACGGAGCCTTCGCGGTCGAACCGGGCCCCGAGGGATCGCGGGATCGCCGTGTGGGTGTCGTACCACCCGAGCGCGGAAAATCCCTTGTCGTAGCTCGCGTGGCTCCCGTCGGCGAACTTCACGCCGAAGCGCTTCTCGCGGATCTCGTCGAACCCGACGATCGGCTCGGACCGCACGGCGATCCCGTGCTCGGCCAGGGCCGCGCCCAGGGCCGCGCGCTCCTCGGGGGGCGATTCCTCGAGTGGGGAGATCCCGTGCGTCAACAGTTCGATCGACGCCGGGTGGAAGTGCACCAGGTCGAGCGCGGTCCGCACGGCGAACGCGTCGTGGCCGAGCACTCCGACCGTCTTGCCCGGGAACAAGTGGCCGTCGCAGATGATGCAGAAGTCCACGATCCCCTGATTGGCCCACGGAAAGATCGCATCGATCTCGCCCCCGACCGAGAGGATCCGGTCGACCACGCCGAGGGCGAGCACGAGGGCCCGTCCGTGCGTCGTCTGCGTCTGCTTGAGCCACTCGAACGTGACCCGGAAGCCGTCGTCGGAGCGCTCCGCCGAGATCGCCCGCGCGGGGGTGAAGTAGCCGATCGCGTCGTGCGCCCGGACCGCCGTGATCTGGTGGTCGAGCAGCGCGTGGCCCGAGATCCCGTCGGGGAAGCCGGGGATGTTGTCCATCCGCGGCGAGTAGTACGAGCGCGAGTACTTCGGACCGCGGTCGACGATCGCGGCGGTGTGCTCGAGGAGCGCCGCCTTCAGCCCGGCCTGCAGCCCGGCGTGTCCCCCGCCGAGGACCACGACGTCGTACCGCTCGCGCAGGCGGGGGAACCCGGGCATCGCGCGTCCACCGGCCGCGAGGATTTGATGGCTCGCCGTCTCCGGACGCCGTCGGACGATGTCGCGTGCGCGACGTGACGGCAAATGTTAAGGAGCGACCGCTTCCTCGGGGCCTTCGGGTTCCCACGCCCGTGCCTTCGAGCACCGACCCGCACGCCTTGCGGGGGACCCTGCTTCTCGAGGACGGGGTTCGCTTCGACGGCGTCGGCATCGGTGCGCCGGGGAGACGCGTCGGAGAGGTCGTCTTCACGACCGGGATGGTCGGGTATCCGGAGTCCCTGACGGATCCGTCGTTCCGGGGCCAGATCCTGACGTTCACGTATCCGCTGCTCGGAAACTACGGCGTCCCGGCGGCCGGCGCGACGGACCGGCACGGATTGCCCGTCCTCGAAAGCGAGGAGATGCAGGTCCGTGGCGTCGTCGTTCGGGGGACCACACGTCCGAACCACTGGTCGAGCCGTCGGACCCTCGAGGCGTGGCTCGCCGACGAAGGAGTACCGGGCGTACGTGGGGTCGACACGCGGCGATTGACCGAGCACCTCCGGGCGCACGGGGTCGTCCGCGGCGTGCTGGACGTGCGCGAGTCGGACGCTCCGGCCCGGCTGGAGGACCTGAAGAAGGCGATCGCCCGGGCCCCGAAGTACGGGGACGAGCGGTTCATGAGCGAGGTCGCGCCCAAGAAGCCGGCGCTCGTCGGCGGGCGACGCGGCCCGATGGTGGCGGTCCTCGACTGCGGGGTGAAGGCGAGCATCCTCCGCGCGCTGATCGACCGGAACCTGACGGTCCTGCGACTCCCGTACGACCACGAGGTCCCGACGAAGTGGGACGGGCGCCGCGTGGCGGGACTGCTCGTCGGCAACGGCCCGGGCGATCCGGCGGAACTCGGTCCGACGATCGAGGAGCTCGGACGTCCGTCGGTCCGCGGACTCCCGACGCTCGGGATCTGCCTGGGCCACCAGCTGCTCGCGCTCTCCCGCGGCGGTACCACGTTCAAGCTGAAGTACGGCCACCGCGGCCAGAACAAGACCGTCTGCTTCCCCGACGGGCGCGCCCTCATCGTCAGCGAGAACCACGGCTACGCGGTCGACCCCGCGTCGCTCTCGAAGACCGGACTCGAGCCGTGGGCGAACAACCCCGACGACGGGACCCTGGAGGGGTTCCGCGACCCGTCGGGCCGGGTGCTGGCGCTCCAGGGCCACCCCGAGGGCCACCCGGGGCCGCAGGAGGCCGGGTTCGTCTTCGACCAGTTCGTCCGGAAGGTGCGGGCGCGCGCATGACCCCCTCCCTCCCCCGCAAGGTCGTCGTCCTCGGCTCGGGGGCGCTCAAGATCGGCGAGGCGGGGGAGTTCGACTACTCGGGCAGCCAGTGCCTGAAGGCGCTCGAGGAGGAGGGCGTCTATGCGGTCGTCGTCAACCCGAACATCGCGACTCTGCAGACCGACCCGCCGCGGCACGGACGGGTCTACTTCCAGCCGCTCGTGCCGGAGTTCGTCACCCCCATCCTCGCGGCCGAGGAACCGGACGGGTTGCTCCTCTCCTTCGGCGGACAAACCGCGCTCAACTGCGGGGTCCAGCTCTCCGACCAGGGAGCGCTGCGTGCGACGGGGACCCGCGTCCTCGGTACCCCGCTGTGGGGGATCAAGGCGACGGAGGACCGGGCGAAGTTCGTCCGGACGATGACCCGGGCCCGCGTGCCGACGCTGCCGAGCCGGGCGGTCTACTCGCTGGAAGAGGCGGAGGCCGCGGTCGAGAAGCTCGGCTACCCGGTGATGGTCCGGGTCGCCTTCACCCTCGGCGGGAAGGGAGGGGGTGTCGCGAAGGACCCCGGCGAGCTCGCCGAGGTCGTGGGCCGCGGGCTGCGGGCGAGCCCCGTCGGGCAGGTCCTGCTCGAGCGGTACGTCGGCTCGTTCAAGCAACTCGAGTACGAGGTCGTCCGGGACGCGAGGGGGAACACGCTCACGATCTGCAACATGGAGAACGTCCTCGGGATGCGGGTCCACACCGGGGACAACGTCGTCATCGCCCCGAGCCAGACGCTCACGGACTTCGAGTACCAGATGCTGCGGCAGGCGGCGATCCGCGCCGCCGACGCGTGCGGGATCGTCGGCGAGTGCAACATCCAGTTCTGCCTCGACCCGACGAACGAGGAGTACTACGCGATCGAGATCAACGCGCGGCTCTCCCGGTCGAGCGCGCTCGCGAGCAAGGCGACCGGCTACCCGCTCGCCTACGTCGCGGCGAAGCTCGCGCTCGGTTACACGCTCCCCGAGCTGAAGAATCGCATCACCGGCGTCACGACCGCCTGCTTCGAGCCGTCGCTCGACTACGTCGTCGTCAAGCTCCCGCGCTGGGACCTCGACAAGTTCAGCCGCGCCGACCGGCGCCTCGGCCCGTCGATGAAGTCGGTCGGGGAGGTGATGGGGATCGGCGCGTCGTTCCCGGAGGCACTGTCGAAGGCGGTCCGGATGAGCGACCCCCGCGCCGACCTGCTGCCGCCGAACGAGGTCCGGACCCACGAGGAGATCCTCGCCGACCTCGCGACCCCGACGCCCGAGATCCTCGTCCGGGTGCTCGAGGCGCTTCGGGCCGGGATCGACCCCGAGACGATCGCCCGGGTGTCGTACATCGACCGGTGGTTCGTCGACTCCCTGGGCGAGATCGAAACGGTCCACCGGGCGCTCGGCGCCGTCCCCGGCGGGACGTTGCCGCCCGAACTCCTGCGCACCGCCAAGGAGCTCGGTCTCTCCGATCGGGCGGTCGGCCGCAGCGTCCGGCTCGACGAGGAGGAGGTCCGCCGCCAGCGTCTGTCGCACGGGATCCGACCGCGCGTCCGGATGATCGACACGCTCGCCGGCGAGTGGCCCGCGCGGACGAACTACCTCTACGTGACCTACCGGGGCGACGCCGACGACGTCACCCCGATGCCGGCGAACTCGGTCCTCGTGATCGGGGCGGGACCGTACCGCATCGGCTCCTCGGTCGAGTTCGACTGGTCGACGATGAACCTGGTCGACGGGCTCCGGGCCGAGGGGATCCCCGGGGTCGCCCTGCTCAACTCCAACCCGGAGACGGTCTCGACCGACTACGACCGCTCGGACCGGCTCTACTTCGAGGAGATCACGCTCGAGCGGGTGCGCGACATCCACGACTTCGAGAAGTTCGGGGGCGTGGTCACGTGCGTCGGCAGCCAGCTGGCCCAGAATCTGACCCCGCTGCTGCAGATGTGCGGCCTGCCGATCCTCGGGACCTCGTCCCGGTCGATCGACACGGCCGAGGACCGGGCCCAGTTCGCCCGCCTCCTCGAGAAGCTGAAGATCCCGCAGCCGGCGTGGCGGGCATTCACCACCGTCGACGAGGCGAGCGCCTTCGCGGAGGAGGTCGGCTACCCGGTGCTCGTCCGCCCGTCGTACGTGCTCAGCGGCCAGGCGATGCGGGTGATCTGGGCGCGCGGCGACCTCGCGCGGTTCCTCTCCGAAGCGACCCGGATCTCGCCGGAGCACCCGGTCGTGATCACGAAGTTCGTGGAGGGGGCCGACGAAGTCGAGCTCGACGCGATCGCCGACGGCCAGCGGATCCTGGTCGGCGGGATCCTCGAGCACGTCGAGCGCGCCGGGGTGCACTCGGGCGATGCGACGTTCTGCCTGCCGCCGCGGCATACGCCGCCGGAAGTCCAGGCCGAGCTGCTGCGGGCGGCCGGGCTCCTCGCACGGACGCTCTCCATCCGGGGACCGTTCAACGTGCAGTTCCTGGTGAAGGATCGCGCCTACCAGATCATCGAGCTGAACCTCCGGGCGAGCCGTTCCCTGCCGTTCCTGACCAAGGCGACCGGTGTCCCGCTCCTGCGCGAGGCCGCGCGGGCGATGCTCGGTCGGCCGATCTCGCGCGAGGGCGTCGCCCCGCTGCCCCCCGACCGCTGGGGGGTCAAGGTGCCGCAGTTCTCGTTCCTGCAGCTCGCCGGCTCCGACCCGCTGCTGGGCGTCGAGATGCAGTCGACCGGGGAGGTCGCCTGCTTCGGGCCGACGTTCTCCGATGCCCTCGTGAAGGCGATGGTCGCGACCGGGGTGCGCCTCGTGCCCCGCCGCGGGATGGC
>JASHWW010000101.1 GCA_030043855.1 Thermoplasmata archaeon | reverse complement strand
CCGAGCGTGTTGTAGGTCAGCAGGACCATCTGGTCGCGCAGCCGGGCCTCGACGTCGCCGGTCGTGACGGCACCGAACGTGCCGACGAACTGGTTGATGAAGTTGTCCGGGGCGCTGACGTGCCAGCGGTACGACCCGAAGACCCGCAGCTGCACCAGACCGAAATCGGGATCCCGGAAGACGTACGGCTCGGCGCTGCCGAACTTCCCGTCGAGCGTCCGGCGCTGCAGGTAGTAGACCTCCGCCTCCTGGCGGACCCCGGAGAGCGCCTGGATCAGGCCGCCGACCAGCCGGGCGTTCATGCTGGTGAGCGCGTACCGGTCGGGGCGGTCGAGGTAGGCGAGGACCTTCCCGTCGCGGTAGAAGACCGCGGTCTCGTCCTCGCGGACGACGATGTTGTCGCCCCAGCGGATGTTCCGCGGGACGCGCCACATCACGTTCGGCCCCTTGTAGACGTCCTCCCAGTTCACCGTCGTGGCGCCGATGGCGCTGCCGCCCTTCGGCGGGATCGGTGCGTTCGTGACCATCGTTCTCCTCCCGTCCGGACCGTTACGAGACCTGGACCCCTTCGATCGCGCGCATGCGCGCCCGGAACGTCTGCTCCAGCACGTTCACCTGCTGCCGCGCCGTCGCGACGACTCCGGGCACCGCGCCCGGATTGGCGGAGGCGCCCATGAGCAGGCTCGGCAGCGGGGCCACCGTCTGGGCGAGCTGGTCGCCCGCCTGGGCGAACCCGTAGTCGTACTCGTAGAGCCGGTCGAGCTGCTGCGGGTTCACACGAACCGCCGGCGAGATCCCCGTGTAGCCCTGCTCGGCGTGTCGGATCTCGCCTTCGAGCCGCATCAGGTCGGCGACCAGGGGCGAGAGGTCGTTCAGGACCTGGAATTGATTGACGTTCGCCAGCGCGGCCCGCGAATTCTCGAGCGTCGCGCGAGCGTTCTTCACCTTGTCCGCGACCTGCAGCCGCAGGAGGCTGTCGGCGGCCCGGATGTCCTCCGCCTGCCGGTACCCGCGGAAGCCGGGGACGAGGAGCTGCAGTCGCTTCAGAACGCCCCGGTCGTCCTCGACGCGCTGTCGCAGGTCGACGGGCGCGCCGCCCGCGGGCGGTTGCGTCCCGGTCGAGCTGCCGCCCTGCACGACCAGGGAGGACCCGCAGGTGTTGCAATAGCGAGAGCCCGGCGGGGAGGTCGTGCCGCACTTCGGGCAGACGAGCCCCGCCGGCGACGCAGGGGGCGACGGAGGAGAGGAGGAGGGGGTCGCGCCCATCTCACGGGCTCCGCGGCGGGGGCGAGGCGGGAGACGAGGGGGTCGGGGGCGGCGCGGTGGCCGGTACGCTGGGGGAGTTCGCGGCGGCGTAGGAGAACGCCGACGGCGCCGACTCCTGGCGCCACGCCTGTCGGGCGACCTGCTGGTTCTCCGTGGCGCGGACGGCCCGGCCCCGCCAGCCGATGAGCGCGACCGTCACGACGAGCGCGATCATCGTGAACAGCAGGCCGACCAGCATCCAGGTGGTCGACAGGACGCCGTAGGTCGGACCGAGCCCGATGGTCAGGAAGAGGACCGCGAAGCCCATCCCGAAGAATCCCCACGCCAGCGACCGCTGCGCGGTGGGGTCCCGCGAGAACGACTCGGCCATGTAGCAGCCGAGGCTGAGGCAGAGGGCGAGGATCCCGATGACGACCAGCGCGAAGAAGTGCTGGTTGCCGGGCAGCGCGTAGTAGACGAGGAGGAAGAGGATCACCGCGGTGACCAAGAACAGGACGGTCAGGACCCACCCGCTCCATCGGTCGCGGACGGGCTGGAGTCGGGGCGACGGTGCTCCCATGGTATTTCCCGTCAGCAAAGGCTCGGGCGAGTATAAGAGGGTACGGCCGCCGACGAGCGCCGATCAGAGCCGCGGCTCGTCGTCCCGCTCTCGCTTCGGCTTCGGCGTGGGGGGCGCGGTCTCCGGGGGCGGCGCGGGGGGTTCGGGCACGGGCTTGGTGGGTTTGGCGGCCGGCGGGCCCGCCGGAGGTTTGCCGCCCGTGGAGGCCGGGGCGGATTTGCCCGGGGGGGACGACGGGCGCGGGGACTTCCCGGTGTGGTCCCCGCGGGCCGGCGCGACCGCCGGCTTCGACGTGGCCGCCGCCGGATGCGTCGCGGTCGGCTTCGGGCGTTGGAACACCCCCTTCAGCGAGCCGAGCGGGTGCCCCTTCGGGCCGCCGCCGGCGGCGGGCCGGACGGTGACCCCGGTGACCGCCCGGGTCGTGATCGTCGAGACCGGCTGCCCGCACTTCGGGCAGCGGGGGAATTGGCCGACGCAGTGCTGGCAGAGCGGAGCGCCGCACGCGTGGACGACCGAAGCGATCCCGCCGCAGCCGACGCATCGGGCGGCCGCGGGCGCCGGGGAGCTCAGCGTCGTCGGCGCCGGCGACACGCCCGGCCCGGGGGTCGGATCGACCTCCGTCGCCGACCAGTCGGACGGGGTTGCGGCCGGGGTCCCGGGGGAGGTCTGCGGAACGTTCTCCGGGGCGAAGTACGCTTCCCCGGTGGCCGGCGGGGCCCCGGGGGCCGGGGCCGCGCTCCGGAACTCGGGAGAGTAGGCGCCCAGGTCGAGCGACGGCAACGGCGCGTGCACGGCCGAACCCGCCTCCTCGACCGCCTTGATGAGTCGGGCCCGGTAGATCCCGACGCGCAGCGTGCGAACGATCTGGAACAGCGTCCGCTGCTCGGGCGGGAGGACGAGGGCCTTCCGCGCCAGCTCCTCGACGTCCGGGGTGAGGACCAGATTTTCGGGCCGAAGGTCCGCCTCGAGGACCGCCTTGAGGTAGCCGAACAGCTTCTGGATCTGCTCGAGCGAGTACGACGGCGGGGCGAGGACCGCCACGTCCGCCAGCGTGAACCCGCGACGCTCGATCCCGGGGGGCCGGCGCTCGAGGGCCGACGAGATGAGGTGGTACGACGCGTTCTCCAGGTCGCGGATCTCGGTCGCCTCCAGCTGTTCGAGGTCGATCGTGGGCGTCCGGCCGACGGAGGTGAGGACGGGCTCGAGGAACTCGTAGGGGACGTGGAGGGTCACGAACAGGTCGTTCTTCGTGACCGTGCGGTGCAGTCGGGCTTCCAACAGGAGGGCGTCCCGGCCGAACCGCTGCACCTGAACGTCGCGGGTCTTCTGGACCGCGAGCTTCTTGCCGTCCTTGGCCGGTGCGAAGTCGCTGTCGAGCGCGAGCGCACGGTCGAAGCTCGCCTGGGCGTCGATCGGTCGTCCGACCGCGAGGAGCGCGACCCCGCGGCTCGTCCACGCCTGCTTGTTCGCGGCGTCCGACTCGGTGGCGCGATCGTACAGGGCCAACGCCTCGTTCGGGTGGTCGAGCCGTTCCGCGACGAATCCGGCCCGCAGCAGCAGGTCGGCCTGGGCCGGCTTCAGGGCCAAGGCGTGGGCGAACGCGCCCGACGCGTCCGGCCAGGCTTGGCGGGCGATCCCGAGCTCTCCGAGCCGAACCCAGAGCGCGACGCTCTTCGGGAGCACCTCGACCCCCTTCTGGACCGCTTCCGTCGCCCGGTCGAGGTGACCGAGTCCGGCTTCTCCCTCGGCGAGGAGCAGGAACAAGGTCTCCTGGGGCGGGACCTGCGGCAGCGACGTGCGCAGGAACTCGACGGCGTCCGCGTGCCGACCTTCCGCGATCATCGACTGCCCGATCCCCCCGAGCGCGACCGGCGATTTCGGCTCCCGCTGGCGGACCTCCTCGTACGCGGTCCGGGCTTCGGCGGGGCGCTCGAGCGCGGCGAGGATCTCGGCGCGGAGGAGCAGGGCGGCCACGCTCGGGGTGCCGCCCTCGGGGATCGCGTGCAGGCCCTCGTCCAACACCTCGAGGGCGAGGTCGGGGCGGCCGGCGGTCAGACGGAGCCGGGCCCGCCGCACGGCGATCTCGACCCGGTTGGCCGGATCGATCTCGGCGGCGCGCTCGTACGAAGCGTTCGCCTCGTCGGTCAGTCCCAACGACGCGGCGAGGTCGCCGCGTTCGAGATGCAGCGTCGGGTCCTGCGCTTCCGGCGCGGACGACCGCAACAGTCGGGTGACGGTCTCGTAGGCGTCCCGGCTCCCGCCCTCGTCGCGGTGGAGGCGGTAGACCTCGAGCAGCGCCGGCCCGTTGTCCGGCTCGAGCAGCAGGATCGCCTTGAGCGAATAGAGGACCTCGCTCGGGCGACCGAGCGCGCGCCAGGCGTCGGCGCGGGCCTTCCAGGCGGCCAGGTCGTTGGGTTCCTCCTTCAGCAGCGGGTCGACGATCCGGAGGACCTCCGGGTACTGGCCCGCGAGGAGCAACGTCTCGGCGAGCGCGAGCCGCCCGTGCCGGTTCGCCGGTTCGAGCTCGAGGCCCTTGCGGTAGTACGTGAGAGCGTCCGGGTACGCTCCTTGCGCCCGGAGCGCTTCGGCGACCTCGAAGTACGCGTGCGGGTCCCCGTCGGCCCGGGCGACCGCCTCCTGCAGGGTCCGCAACGCCGCGTCGCGATTCCCGGCCTTCAGGAGCAGTTGTCCCTTCTTGCGCAGGTAGAGCGGGTTCGCCGGCTCGCGCCGGAGCAGGAGGTCGAGGAGTTGGACGGCCCGGGCGTCCTGGTTGAGGTGGTCGAACACCTCCACGGCCCCCCAGAAGAGGTCGGCGTCCTCGAGCCCGGCCTCGATCGCCTCGCCGTACGCTCCGGCCGCTTCGACGTAACGACCGGCCTCGCGGGCGGCGTGGCCGAACTCCTTCCGCACGTCGTTCCGCGTTCCGTTGTCGGGGACCTCCAGGAACTGCTCGTACGCCCGCAACGCCCGGTCCGGGTCGTCGACGAGGCGCGACGCGCGCGCGATCCCGAGCGAGGCGACCGACGCGGACTCGGGGTCGGTCGACGCTCGCTCGTAGGCGACGAGAGCGGTGCGCGCCGCCGTCTCGCGCCCGTTGGAGCCGGGGCCCTGGTCGTACGCCAGGGCGAGGTAGAGGTTCCCCCGCTCCAGGGCGACGTCCGCGCGCGTCGGGTCGAGGCGGAACAGCTCGTCGAGGACCGGGGCGAGGGCCCCGGGGTCGTCGCTGGCGGCGAGGACCTCCTTCTTCTCGAGCAGGTAGGCGAGTTCGTTCGGGTGAGCGGCGAGCAGGGCGTCGTACGCCCGCACCGCCCCGGCGGTGTCCCCGGCCGCCGCGAGGGTTCGGGCGAGCTCGAGCGCCGCCGTCAGGTCCTTCGGGTCGGCCGCGAGCACGGCTTCGGAGAACTCCTTCGCGGCGGCCGCGTCGCCGGAGGCCCGGGCGGTTTCGAGGCCCCGTTTCAGTTCGGCGACCGCGTGCGGATGGCGGTGCGCGATCTCCTGGTAGATCGCGACCGCGGCCGCCGCATGGCCGGCGCCGGCCTCGAGCTCGGCGATCCCCCGCATCGCCTCCAGGTTGTCCGACTGGACCGCGAGAACGGCCTTGCAGGCGGACAGCGCGACGTCCACCCGGTCGAGGCGGACGGCGAGGGCCCGGAGGTCGAGGAGGTTCTGCACGTTCCGGGGCTCGACCTGCTGCAACCGTTCCCGGGCGGCGAGCGCGAGCGGAGGCACGGCCGGGTCGGCGAGCCGGGCGATCTCTTCGAGGATCCGCCCGTCGGGCGGCGGCTCGGCCGCGAGCAGCGCGTTCGCGTACGGTACGGCGACCTCCGTGCGTCCGAGCTGGAGGAGGACGCGGACCTGCAGGTAGGCGGCCCTCCGATCGTCCGGGCGGCTCGCCCGGATCCGCTCGAGAGGCTCGAGCGCGGATTCGCCCCGACCGACGGCGGTCAGCAGCTCCGCGCGCGCCAGCACGAGGTCGAGGTCGTCGGGATTGTCGGCGAGCAATTCCTCGGCGGCCGTCAGGGCTTCGACCTCCCCGCCGTGCGCGCGCGCGAGTTCGACCTTCGCGCGCAGTGCCTTCGGGTGGTGCGGGAGCAGCTTCAGCGCCCGATCGACGTACTGCGTGGAGGACGCGTCCAGCTCCTGCGCGCGCAGATACGCGTCGGCCGCTTCCTCGGTCCGCCCCTGGAGTCGGAGGGCGTCGCCCTTGGTCGCCCAGAGCCCCTTCTCGTTCGGGTTCGCCTCGAGGGCCTGGTCGACGAGCGTCACCACCGCCGGAAGGTCTTCGTTCTGGGCGAGGAGGACGAGGGCCTTGTGGTGCAGCAGCGAGGAGCTGCCGGGGGTGAGTTCGAGCCCCAGATCGACCGCCCGGCGGGCGAGGGCCGGCTGGGAGGCGTGGTAGAACGCCATCGCGATCTCGTCCAGCATCGGCGCGACCTCGCCGGCGGACGGCTGCAGCTCCTTGGCGCGGCGCTCCGCGGACGCGAGCAGCGACTTGAGCGAACGAAGGTACCGGTCGCGGTCGGGTTGCCCTTCGGCCTCCCGCGCCGCCCGGAAGCCTTCGCGGAAGTTCGCGACCGCCGTGGCGGCGACCGCGTCGGAGGGGGCGTCCGCCATTCGGGCGAGCACCGGAGCGTTGCGATAAATACGTTGGTCCGGAGCGGTCGACCCTCCGCCACCGGCGCGGCGCTTATGTTCCGGGTCCGGTCGACCGGACGTGCCGGGCCGTCGTCGCGCGGGTTCGACGCGCAAGACGATCTTCGACCCGATCCACGGCCCGATCTCGCTGGACGGGACGTCCCTCGAGCTCGTGGCGACGCCCGAGTTCCAGCGCCTGTGGGGGATCCGGCAGACCGGGTTCGCCCACCTCGTGTTCCCGGGGGCGAACCACACGCGTCTGGAGCACTCCCTCGGGACCTACTGGGTGGCGCGCGAGATGGCGGGCCGGGTCGGGCTCTCCGAACGCGAGACGGAGCGACTCGCCGCCGGCGCGCTGCTGCACGACCTCGGTCACGGGCCGTTCTCGCACACGCTGGACGGACCGATGCAGGAGGCGCTCGGGGTCGACCACGAAGGTCTCTCGCGGGCCCGGATCCTGGGAACGGACCCGGCGGGGACCGAAGCGAGCCCCCACGTGCCGGACGTCCTCGAACGCGCCGGACTCCGGCCGCGGGAGGTCGCCGACCTCGTCGACGCGCACGCCCGGTCCGGCCGGCCCCGATTCCTGCGCGAACTCCTGCACGGGGCCGTCGACGCCGATCGCGTCGACTACCTCCAGCGGGACGCCCACTACACCGGTGTGGCGCACGGGGCGGTGGACGCCGTCCGCCTGCTCGATACGCTCCAGGCCGTCGACGATCGGGTGGTGTTCGCCGAGAAGGGTCGCAGCGCGGTGGAGGGGTTCCTGGTCGGTCGCGCGCTGATGTACGCGACCGTCTACTATCACAAGACCGTCCGGGCCGCCGAGTCGATGGCGCAGGCGGCCGTCGAGCGCCTGCCCGGATTCCCGGCCGCGGCGCGGGATCTGTTCGCCCTGACGGACGGCGACCTTCTCGTTCGCCTCCGCGCCGCCGGCGGAGTGAGCGCCGACCTCACGTCGGCCCTGCTGGAGCGCCGTCTCTACAAACGGGCGCACGGCTTCCGCTCGCTCGCCGGGTCGTCGCGCGAGCGCTGGCGACGCCTGCTCCACGCCCCGGAGGACCGCCGGGCGCTGGAAGATCGGATCGCCGCCGAGGTCGGGGGCCACCCCGGATCGGTGCTCCTCGACCTGGGCGGGCTCGAACCCCGCGGCGACCCGGCCGACGACTGGGGCCGCGTCGGCTTGGAGGTCGACGGCGAGGTCGAGTACCCGTTCCGCGGTTCCGGTCCGTGGGCCGAACTGGCGACGCGACCGCCGGCGGACTGGGCCGTGACGGTCTACGCGGAAGCGCGCCGGCGCGACGCGACGGCGCGGTGGTTCTCGCGCGACCGGCGGGGGGTGCCGTGATGCGGCGCTTCGCCCGCGGACCGAGCGGTCAGCCGAGGACGATCCCCTGGGGGGTGATCCCGAACGGCCGCCGTTCGGGATCGTGGGCCGCGCCACGCATGCGCACGATCTTGACCTGACGGATCGACCGGTCGCCGATCCACTTGCGGGTGAGCAGGATCTCTCCGCGCGTCAGGATCTCCTCCGGTGTCAGGACGCCCGGATCCGCGGGGCTCGCGGTGATCAACGTCGTGGCGCCGGCTTCGGAGAGGAACCGGAGCAGCGACTGGATCTCGGTCCGTTCCGCCTGGGGGTCGACCGACGACTTGACCGCGAACCGGCGGATCGAGGTCACCGAATCGACGAGGACCCGCCGGAACGGGATCCCCGACATCTGCTGGCGGAGCTTGAGCTGGATCGATTGGATGGAGATCTCCTCGATGTCCGTCGTGCGCTTCGTCTCCTGCGAGAGATCCCGCATCGACTTCAGGTCGGTCATCGTGCGGATCTCCTGGACCGCCGCGGTCCGCTTGAACGCCCGCGTTCCGGGGTTCGCGTCGAGGGTCTTGATCGCCGACAGGTCCCAGCCGAACGCGGTGACGTTCTCGACGATCTCGGCGGGGGGCTCGTCGACCGCGACGAGGAGCACGTCCTCGCCCCTCCGCAACCCCTCGAGCAGGAACGTCAGCCCGAGCAGGCTCTTGCCGCTCCCGGTGCCGCCCGTGACCAGGTAGGGTCGCCCCTCGATCAGCCCGCCCCCCAGCATCCGGTCGAGACCGGGGATCCCGGTGGCGACGCGGTGTTCGGCGAGCGGGTCGACCCAGCTCATCCGCCCTCCGACTTCGGGGCGTCCGTCGGGGGTGGAGCGGCCTCGGCGGAGCCGAACACGCCGGCAGGGATCGCCTCCACGGTGGCCGCCACGACCGGCGGCGCCTTGCGCTTCCGCGGCGCTCGTCGCTTCGGCTTCGCCGGCGCCTCTTCGGACGGAGCCGCGGCGGGAGACTCCGGCGACGAGAGTGCCGGTGGCGGGACCGCCTCCGAAACGGCCGGAACCGTGGGGGGCGGTTCGACCGGCGGGGCGGAGGAGGTCTTCTTCCGCGGCGTCGCGGGGCTCTTCCTCCGTCGCTTGGGAGCGGCCGCCGGCGTCGGTTCGGGCGGTACCGCCGGTTCGGGAGCGGCCGGTTCGGCGACCGAGGTCGAAGCGCGAGAGGGTTCGAAAGGGACGACGGAGACCGGCGCCGGGGGCGGTGGCGATGGCTCGCGGGGCGACGGAACGATGGCGCGGGGGGGCGCGCGCACTTCGTCCGGCAGCATCGGGATCCCGGCCGGCAGCGGCGGCGGCTCCGGCGGGGCGGCTCTCGCCCGGGCCGGAGGTTCGATCGGTGGTTCCGGCAGTGCGGGCGTCTCAGGGAGGACGGGCGGCGGAGGGGCCTCGGCGGGTGCGGGGGACGGCGGTGGTCGTTCCGCTGCGACCGGTTCGGGAGGAGCGGGCGTCGGCGGTTCGGGAACGGGTGCGGCCAGCACCTCGGGCGCAACGGCCGCCGGGACGGTCGACTCGGCCGCCACGGTCGGGGGAGCGGGCGCTTCGGAAATCACGGGGGAGGGCGCCTCGGGTACCGGCTCGGGCGCGGCCGCGGGGGCCGGCGGGACGGAGACGGGCTCGGCAGCCGCGGGCTGCGGCGCCGGGGCGGGGAGTTCCTCCGGCGGAGCGGCCGGCGGTGGGACGACGGCCGCGGACGCCGGGATGTGATCGAGCAGGGCGGCCAGTTCGCTCTCGAGCTCGGGAGCTGGAGGGAGGGACGTCGGCGGGACGCCGGAGCGGG
>JASHWW010000015.1 GCA_030043855.1 Thermoplasmata archaeon | reverse complement strand
ACGGGGAGTCCGACGTCCCGGACGAGCGCGCGGACGAGCGCCGCGCCGTCGGAGGGGGACATGAACCCGCCCATGTCCTTCACGCACAGCTCGTCGGCGCCGAGCTCCGCCAGTCGTCGACCGAGGGCCACGAAGGCGTCCAGCGTGTGGACGGGGGACGTCGTGTAGCAGATCGTACCCTGGGCCCGGGCGCCGGAGCGGCGCACGGCGTCGAGGGCGACCTCCATGTTGCGCGGGTCGTTGAGGGCGTCGAAGACCCGGAAGATGTCGACGCCCTGGCGCGCCGCCTCGGCGACGAACTCGCGCACGAGGTCGTCGGCGTAGTGGCGGTACCCGACGAGGTTCTGGCCGCGCAGCAGCATCTGCAGCGGGGTCCGGGGCATCGCCCGCTTCAGCGCCCGCAGCCGCTCCCACGGATCCTCCCGCAGGTACCGCAGGCAGACGTCGAACGTCGCCCCGCCCCACACCTCGAGGGAGCGGTAGCCGATCGCGTCCAGCCGTTCCGCGGCCGGCAGCATGTCCCGCGTGCGCATCCGCGTCGCGATCAGCGACTGGTGACCGTCGCGCAGGACGGTCTCGGTGATCCCGACCATCGTGCGACCGCTCAGAGCGGGATGTTCCCGTGCTTGCGCGCCGGGCGCTCGTCCCGTTTCGAGGCGAGCACCTTCAGGCCGGCGACCAGGCGCGAGCGCGTCTGCGCCGGGTCGATCACGTCGTCGATGTACCCGCGCTCGGCGGCGAGGTACGGGTTGAGGAACTCCTCGGCGTACTGGCGGACCAGGCGCTCGCGCGCCGCCGCCCGGTCGGCCGGCGCCGCCTTCTCGAGCTCGCGACGGAACAGGATGTTCACGGCCCCGTCCGCTCCCATCACCGCGATCTCGGCGGTCGGCCAGGCGAGGTTCAGGTCCCCGCCCAGGTGCTTCGAGCACATCACGTCGTACGCGCCGCCGTACGCCTTCCGTAGGATCACGGTCAGGAGCGGCACGCTCGCCTCGGCGTAGGCGTAGAGCAGCTTCGCCCCGTGCCGGATGATGCCCCCGTGCTCCTGGGCGGTCCCGGGCAGGAACCCGGGGACGTCGACGAACGTCACGAGCGGGAGGTTGAAGGCGTCGCAGAACCGGACGAAGCGGGCCGCCTTGGTCGACGCCGCGATGTCGAGCGTCCCCGCCAGCGCCGCGGGATTGTTGGCGACCACGCCGACCGCGGCGCCGGCGAGCCGGGCGAAGCCGACGACGATGTTCTTCGCCCACCCTTCGGCGACCTCGAGCACACTGTCGGTATCGAGGACCCGGTCCAGCACCCCGTGCACGTCGTACGGCGAGTTCGGGTCGGACGGGACGAGGCGGGCGAGCTCGGCCGCGGCCGAGTCGGGCGGCGCCGCCGCCGGCGCCGCGGGCGGCTCCTCGAGGTTGTTGAGCGGCAGGTACGACAGGATCCTCCGCGCGAGGGCGATCGCGTCCCGGTCGTTCGCGACCGTGAACTGCGAGACCCCGCTCAGCTCGGCGTGGGCGCGCGCCCCCCCGAGCGCCTCCATCGTCACCTCCTCCCCAGTGACGGCCCGGACGACGTCCGGTCCGGTGATGAACATCTGGCCGGTCCCCTCGGCCATGATCACGAAGTCGGTGATCGCGGGCGAATAGACGGCCCCGCCCGCGCACGGGCCGAGGATGAGCGACAGCTGTGGGACGACCCCCGAGAGGAGGACGTTCCGGTAGAACACCTCGCCGTACCCGCCGAGGCTCATCACCCCCTCCTGGATGCGCGCGCCGCCGGAGTCGTCGAGGCCGACGATCGGGACGCCGGCCTTCCGGGCCGTCTCCATCACCTTCACGATTTTCATCGCGTGCGCCTCGCCGAGCGCCCCGCCGAAGACGGTGGCGTCCTGCGCGAAGGCGCAGACCGGGCGCCCGTCGACGTCGCCCCACCCGGTGACGACCCCGTCGCCGGGGATCCGCCGCTCGTCGAGCCCGAACGTGGCGACGCGATGGGTGACGAACGGGTCGAGCTCCGAGAACGTGCCGGCGTCGAAGAACGCTTCGAGACGCTCCCGCGCCGTCAGCTTCCCGGCCGCCCGATGCTTCTGGACCCGTTCGGCTCCGCCACCGTCGCGCGCGGCGCGCTTCTTCAGCTCCCAGCGGTCGAACGGCGAGCTCACGGGTCCTCCGGGAGACGGAGCTCCCCGGCGCGCACCGCGACCGGCCCCCGGTCGTCGTGCAGCACGAGCTCCCCGTCGTCGCCGATCGTCGAGATCCGGCCCGCGACCTTCCCGTCCAGCAGGGCGGTCCGTCCGACGCCGTACAGCAGGGAGCGGCCGGTCTCCAGGAGCGCGGCGCGGGACGCCGGCGAGTCGAGCGCGTTCCGCGACCGCTCGATCGATCCCACGGCGAGCTCCTCCACCTCGTCGACGGGCACCGTCGTACCCAGCAAGTCGGAGAGGACCGCGACCCGACGGCGGACCTCCGCCGGGAAGTCGCGCGGGTCGTTGGCGACGTTGACCCCCAATCCGACCACGGCCGCGGTCCCGAGCGTCGGGGACGGGACGAGGTCGACCAAGATCCCGGCCAGTTTTCGCGCGCCGCCCGGCCCGGGGACGAGCAGATCGTTGGGCCATTTGAGTCGCAGCGGAATCCCGTACCGATCCGTCAGACCCTCGGCGAGGGTCGCGCCGATCGCGAGCGCGAACAGCGACCGTGCCTCCGCCGGCGGGGTCACGATCTCCGACAGGTAGAGGCCCCCCGGCGGGGACGACCAGCGCCGCGTCGCTCGACCACGCCCGGAAGTCTGCGTACGCGCGACCACCCGCGTCCCGGCGGGTGCCCCTTCGCGGGCCCGGGCCACGGCCCGGTCCTGGGTGGAACCCAGTTCGTCGTGGAACTCCCGCGGTCCCACCGCGACCACCGGGCTCCCGAGGGGCCGCGCCCCATAACGGTTCGGTACCGACCGGCGGACCCAAGGGGCTATCTCCGCCCACCGATGGGCCGGTCGGTGTCCGAGGCGGCCGACCTGCTCGCGGAGGCCGGCCGGCGGCTCGAACCCGAGGTCCGGCAGCGACTCTCGGGATTCCTCGGCGGATTCGTCCGCGCGTACCTCCCGCAACGGTGGGTGTTCGTCACGGACGGTGGCACCGCGTCGCTGACGGTCGAGCCCGACGGCGGCGTCCACGCCGAGGACGGCGCGGCAACCTCGCCCGACGTGACGGTCGAGCTGAAGCTGACCGACCTGAAGCGGGCGCTCGCGAAGCGATCGGGCCCGCCCCCCGCGCCGCCCAAGGACCTGAAGGTCACGCCCCACACCGCCAAGGGGCGGGCGGCGTTCGACTATCTTCG
>JASHWW010000100.1 GCA_030043855.1 Thermoplasmata archaeon | reverse complement strand
CTGGTCGGGTTCGTGAGCGCGAAGGAGCTCCTGCGACATCGCCTGGAGGGGAACACCCCGCTCGCGCAGATCATCCGGGGCGGCACGATCACGGCGACCCCCGGGACCGGACTCGACGACGCTGCACGGATCATGTTCCGGTTCGGCCTGCGGGACCTGCCGATCATCGACGAGGACGGGAAGCTGTGCGGGATCCTCGCCAGCATCGACGTCGTGCGCTCCCACTTCGAGCGGGCCTCGCCCGCCAAGGCGGAGACGCTGCGCCAGCTGCTCTCGGAGCGGTACTCCCTGCCGTTCTCGATGCACCGCGGACTCGTGCCGATCAGCGAGCTCACCCCCACGCAGTGGAAGGTCTTCGAGGACGAGCTCGAGGGACGGCGCTACGAGCTCGAACGCGGGTTCGCGGAGCCGGTCCTCGTGGTCCAGAAGGGGTCGGCGTGGATCCTCGTCGACGGGCACCATCGGGCGCTCGCGGCCCGCGAGATGGGCCTCACCCAGCTCCAGGCGTTCGTCCTGACCTGCGACCGACCGGAGGAGTTCGCGACCAAGGAGACCGGCTTCGAGCGGCTGGCGAAGGAGCACCACCTCCACACGGTCGACGACGTCGAGATCGACCACGCGAGCCACCACCCGCTGGTGGAGGTCACGACGCAGCTGCTCCGCCGCTTCGAGGGCGGGGTCGCCCCGCCGCGCGACAGCCGCTGAGCGGGCCGGCCTCCGGTCGGTACACCGGGAATATCAACGCGATTCCGGTCGGACCCGCATCCGATGCCTCTGCCCGTGCCGCCGATCGGCGTCAGCACGTCGTTCCTGCCGTTCGCGACGGTCGCGGTCGCGATGGTCGCGGTGACGATCTTCGTCCTCGGCAAGGTGCTGCCGTCGAACCACGGGCCGCCCCTCGTCACGCAGATGCTCCTGGCGCTCGCCGTGCTCGGCGGCGGCAGCGTCCTCCTGATGTCGCTGGTGATGGTGTTCTTCAACCCCGACGGGACCTCGGCGTGGACGTGGGTCCTCCTCGCCTTCAATTTCATGATGATGGCGCCGGCCGGCATCTGGTTCATCGGCCTCGTGGTCTTCCAGGACCGCCGGATCCGGCCGAACGGGTGGCTCTGGCCGGCGGCGCTCGGCGTCGTCGCCATCGGGTCGGAGGCGCTCATGGGGATCCTGTTCGCGGTCGCCGGTCCGGCGACCCCGCCCCCGGACGCGGACGTGCTCGCGCTCGGGCTCTCCTCCGTCTGGTTCTACTGGTCGATGGCCGCGGTGATGGGCGCGCTGATCGCGTGGGCACCGCTCTCCCGGGTCGAGCGGGAGGCACTGCTCGCGCTGACCGGAGCGGCGATCGTCGCTCCGTGGGTCACGGCGTTCCCGACGGTCGGGGGCCTCGGCATGGCCGCCTTGATGGTCGTGGCGTTCGCGCTGCTCGTCCGGCACCTCCTCGCGCGCCGGGTCGTCGCCGGGGAGATCGGCCTCCTGGGCGGCCTCGCCGCCGCGTTCTTCGCGATGGCGATCGGTGGTCTCGGCGTCGCCACGGCGAACGGGTCGATCGCCTCCGCCGAGGTCTTCGGGGGGATCATGGCGGTCGTGATGACGGTCGAAGCGTCGTACCTCATCCGGCGGTACTACCAGGGGCCGATCGGTCGCCCCTGGCTCTCCCGCCCGCTCGACGACGACGTCCCCGCGACGGGCGCCCGACCCGCGCTGGACGCGGCGCCCCGGGAGACCGTCACGCCGCCCACGTGACCCCGGCACGGGATTCGTACACACCCGATATCAAGCGCTCCCAAGTCCAACCGCCGTCAGGGATTCCCGTGCTCGACGCCGCTCCCCGTCGGTCGCCGACGCCGTGGCGTCGGGCGGCCCCGTGGCTCCTCGCCGCGCTCGTCGTGGTCGCCGTCGGCCTGCCGAGCGTCGCCGCGGCCGCGCGGGTCGTCCGCTCGGCCCCCGAGATCGGGTACGCGCATCCGCTCGCGACGCCCGTCCGGGTGAACCTGACGGATGCGCCGTCGTACTCGCCGGCGTACCTCGCCACCCCCGAGAACTCGACGATCGACATCGACCTCGTCAACGGGGGGAACTTCACCCACACCTTCACGCTCTCCCGCATCGCCAACCACCCGCTGAACACCTCGTGGACCCCGACCGAGCTGAACGCGTTCTTCGCGGCGAACGGATCCCTCGCGAACGTCTCCGTCCCCGCCGGCGGCCAGGCGTGGGCGAACCTGACGTTCAACACCACGAACTCGGCCGGCTTCGACTCGTTCGAGTTCGTCTCGGTCGTCCCCTACCAGTTCCAGGCCGGGATGCGCGGGTTCCTGAACATCACATCGACCGCCCCCGGCCTCGGGCTCCAGGAGAACACCACGGTGGAGGGGTCGTCGTACCTCTTCATCCCGGACGTGCTCGACGCCAACGCCTCGCACTTCCCGATCAACGTCGACGTCCTCGTCACCAACCTCGGATCGTTCTCGCACACGTTCTCGGTCGTCCCGCAGTCGAACGTCAGCCTCTCCCCGGGCAACTTCACGTC
>JASHWW010000014.1 GCA_030043855.1 Thermoplasmata archaeon | reverse complement strand
CGCTGCTGGTCCGCGCCCCCCCGCGCTCCGCGGCGCTCCCGTACGTCGTGGGGGCCGCGGTAGTGCTGTCGTTCCTGATCACGGGCGTCAACTCTCCGCTCGCCCCCCAATTCTTCACGTTCGTCTTCGCGACCAACGTGGGTCTCACGGCGCTGCGGACGCCGTTCGTCGCGTTCGGGTACGGGTTCGAAGTGCTCTGGGTCGCCGCCGCGGCTCTGAGCGCCGACCGGTACGTCCGCTGGTGGCGGACGATCCGGCCCGCGCCCGCCGATGCTTCCACGGCCGAGGGGCCAGTCCTCCCGGAGCATCGGAGGGCCCGCTGGCGCGCCCGTCGGTCGGAGTGGGCTCTCCCGATCGGGGTTGCGCTCGTCCTGATCGTCGTACCGGTCGCGTCGGCCGCACCGGCCGCCTACGACGGCGACGCGGTACCGGTCGCCCCCTACCTCGCGCACCTTTCGATCCCCGGCTACGAGTTCGAGGTCGCGTCGTTCCTGGAGGGGCATTTGGACAATCGGTACGCGCTGCTGTTCCCCGGGGGATTCCTCAACCAGAACTGGACCGACGGCTACGATGCCTACGACATTCTCCCGTCGTTGATGCCCGGCGCCTTGCTCATCGACAACTATCGGACCGGCTTCGTCGCCGCGGACGACCCGCTCCTGGACGAGGCGTATACCGACCTCACCCAGGCGACGACCAACACCTCGGCGTTCGTCGCACTCCTGGACCAGCTCGCGGTGGGCTACGTCGTCGTGGAAGGGGAGCTCAGTTCCTCCCCTTACTTCGGACAGGCGTATGCGCCGCAGTACCCCGCCCTGCTGGCGTCGTTGAACGCCACCGCGGGGCTCTCCCTCGCCGCCGTCCTCGGGCCCGATTACCTGTACGCGGTGGGAGCCGCCCCGGCCCTGATCTCGTCGGCGGCGGCCACCGTCGCCGCCTCCTCGCTCGTCGCGGGGGAGATCGTCCCCGAGGTGAACCTGACGACGGTGTACCGCAACGCCACCGAGGTCAGCGGGCCGGGGGCTCCCCTCCACACGTTCGGGCCCACGGCGGCGAACGGGACCCTCGAATTCTCCCTCTCGGCGTCCGACCTGGGGAACCTCTCGCGGAGCCCCTTCCCGGCACCGTTCGGCCCGTCCGGTCCCCCGATCGTATACAACGGGTTCCCCCTGGGCATCGACACGTCGGTCTACCCGTACCTGATCCTGAATTTCACGACGTCCGCTACCACGGCCATCTCCGTCACCGTGGTCACGACCCCGGACCTCTCGCGGGAGACCCCCGCCGAGCTCACCGCCAACTCCTTCGACGTCGCGGCCCCGTACGACAATCTCGGCTCCGGCGACCTGGCGCTGGTCGGATCCTACGGCGCGAACCACTTCGCGAGTCCCGGGACCCCGACGGATCTGGTGGTGAACCTGGCGGGACTGATCGGGAACTCGACCAACCGGACGGTCGACTACCTTCTGATCTCGCTCTGGCCGGTCGTCGGGGGCGGCGGCGTGGCGCGAGGGACGCCGACGGTCGACTGGCCGACGCCGCTCGCCGTCGACGTGAACGGGGTCGAGCTCGGGGCGGACGTGTATGACCCGCCGGTCTTCTCCGCGACCGCGACGCCGCTCGCGACCGCGGGGCGCGCCGTGGTCGAGAACGAGACCGCCGCGTACTGGGCCGGACTCCTCGACCGCTCCCCGGAGGTACCCGAACGGAACCTGCTTCCGACCGAGGCCGGCGCGGCATTCCTTCTCGCGAACGAGTCGGTCAAGGAGAACTGGTCCGACTACGCGGTCGGGTCGCCGTTCCCCGCCGGTGGGCCCCCGACCTTCCTCAACGGGGGGCCCCTCGCGTGGGACACGGACCAGCTGCCGTTCCTGGCGATCGACCTCCGGACTTCGAACGGGACCGCGTTCGATGCCGCGGTCCTGACGCCGTCCGACTTGGCCGACCTGTCGCCCGGAGCGCTCGAGAACGCCACCGTCTACCTCGGAGGATCGTCGAGCAACGCGGGCGCCGGGGATCCGCTCCTGACCGACGCGTACGGCGGTCTCCACTTCGTGACGAACGGGAGCTGGTTCCACTTCGAACAGGACCTCGCCACCACGAACGGGGCCGCTCCCCCGACGACCGTCAACTACCTGGTCCTCCAATTGGCGTACGTCGCGCCCGACGGTACGGCGAACCACGGTCTACCGGTGAGCGACTGGCCGGGCGTCCAGGAGCTGCAACTGGGCGGCGTGACGCTCGCGAACGTCGGGAGCACCCCCGGGACGACCGTCCAGAACGGAACCTGGCTCGGATTCGTCGGCCCGACCCCCGCGAAGTCCCCCGCGCCGCTCGCTCCGGACGTGGTCGTCACCCCCGCGGCCACCGGCCCACTGGATCCCGTGACGGTCGACTCCGTCGTCCAGGTCTCCCCGACCGAGGTCGACGCGACCGTGACGTTCGGGTCCACGTCGATCCTGCCGAGTCTGATCGTGTTCCACGAGACCTACTCGTCCGGTTGGCAGCTCGCGGCCAATTCCGAAATCCGCCTCGTCGACCACATCGCGGTCGACGGCGCCCAGAACGGTTACCTGGTCACTCCGGTCGGTCCGAATTCGACCGTGACCCTCCGGCTCGTTTTCGTCCCGCAGGCGGAGTTCGCCGCGGCTCTCTGGGGAGGTCTGGCGCTCCCGATCGTCGCCAGTGCAGCCGTCCTGGTGCTCGCGGCCCGACGGAGGAGTCGGCTCTTCGCATGAGCGGACCGTCGGATTCGAGGGACCGGTCGACCCGGCACATCGTCGTCGTTTACCCGGCGGGCCTCGGCCACTATGTCGACCGGGAATTCCTCGGGCTGGTTCCGGGCGCCAGGACCACCTTCGTCGTTCCCGACGACGAGTTCGCCCGCCACGCCCGCGCGCCGATCGAATTCGTGCGAGCGGAGTACCGGACATGGTGGCCCCGGCGGGCGGACTTCGAGATGGCGACGACCGGCATCCCCAACCTGGCGGCGATCCTGCAGAGCCTTCGGCCGGACGTGGTCGTGACGTACGAGCTGCACTCGTCCCTCACGTCGGCCGTCGCGCGGTGGGCGGGCCCGGCCTCGGTCCCCCACGTCGTCCTCTGCTACGAGACCGGACCTCCCGCCGAGAGCTGCTGGGGGGTGTTTCCCGTGACGCGCTGGGCGGCCCAGCGCGCGGGACGGACTGCCGCGCTCGTCGTCGCCCACACGGACCGGGCTCGGCGCTCCGCGATCGCCGTCGGCGTCCCGGCCGAGAAGACGGTTCGGCTCTATCCGGGCGTGTACCTGCCGGAGGCCCCGCAGCGGGTCCCGGCCGTGCGGCCCCGCTTCGGGTATCTCGGGGGCCTCCGCGCGAACAAAGGGCTCGGGGTGCTTCTGTCCGCGTCGCGGACGATCGCCACCGCGGGGGGCCCCCCACCGTTCGAGATCGTGATCGGGGGGTCGGGACCGATGGCGGACGAGGTCCGACGGACGGGGGCCGTCGCGCCGTTCGTCCGGTTCGTCGGGTGGGTTCCGGAGGACCAGAAGCCGGCGTTCCTCGGGGGGCTCGACGCCCTCGTCTACCCGAGCTCCGCGACCCGATTCCTCGGCCTCGTCCGCTGGGAGGAGCAGACGGCGACCACCGTGCTCGAGGGGTTCGGCGCCGGCGTCCCCGCGATCGGGACGACGAGCGGCGCGCTCCCGGAGATCGTCGGGTCGGCCGGTTGGGTCGTACCGATGGACTCTCCCTCGGCGCTGGCGCAGTGCCCGCGGCAGGTCGCCGACGACCGCCCCTCGCTGCGGGCCAAGAGCGAGGAGGCGCGCCGACGGTCCGAGTCGTCGTTCGACATCCGGCGCGTCGGCATCGAGTTCGGGTACCTGACGCAGGATCTGGCGAGGGCTCCGGCGGCGTCGCCCTGAGCGGGTGCGGCCCGGGGCGAACGGCATAAGGACACGGCCGCGTCTTGCGACCGGCGGGGGGGACGCGTGGACGCCGAGGCCCTGGCCGCGAGGTTCATGGCCCGCTCGGGGCGACCGGCCGCGCTGCGGCGGATCCTCGCCTCCGACGCGGTCTGGCGACTCTCGGGCCTCACCTACGCGAGCGCCGTCGTCGCCACGACCGGCCGGTACCTCGACGTCCCGACGTACGTCCGTGAGATGCGGAAGCGGATGGACCGGATGCGATGGTTCGTTCCCGACGGGGCCGAGGTCCTCGACCTCGGCACGGGGATCGGAGGGAACCTGTTCGGCCTCTCCGACGGCATCGCTCGCGGCGTCGGGTTGGACATCAACCCGTTCTACATTCGTCGCGCGCGTCGGATCTCCCGTCGTCTGGGCGCGACCCGGCTCTCCTTCGCGGCGTACGACGGCTCCACGATGCCCGAGCTCGGACCGGTCAACCTGGTCGTGGCGATCGGTACGTTCGAACGGGTCGACCGAGACCGAGTGGAGTGGTACCTCCGCGTGCTGATCGATCGGTCGTCGCCGCCCCGGCGGTTCCTGCTCTACTTCCTGACCGAGGCGGCCCGCGACGGCGGGTTCGGTCGCGTGCTCGGTCCGGGCTGCTACACGTTCTGGAGCGAACGACAGCTCGCCGAGCTGTTCGCCCGTCTCGGCCTGCGAACCGTCCGCGCGACACCGGGGCTGACCGGCCTCGGGACGACCTATTTTCTCGAGGCGGACGCCGGTGCCGGGCCGACGGGTTTGCGCAGCAGTCCACGACCCGCCGGGGTGACGGCCGCCATCGGGTCCACGCCGAGCGTACGGGCGAACGAGGGGAACGCCGCGTTCCAGAACACGTCGTCCGAGTAGAGCACGCCGCCGCTCCGCAGTACACTCCAGGCGGCACGATACTCGAAGTCCATCACCTCGAACGAGTGCTCGCTGTCATGGAAGAAGAAGGTCGGCGGGTCGCCGACGAGCGCCTCCGGCAGACGGACGCGGGTGTCCCCCTCGAGCAGTGTCCACCGCCCCCGGAGCTCCTCCGGAACCCCCCAGCCCGGGCGTTCGTGGGGCGGGATGTGGGTCGTGTCGCGGACGCCGTCCGCGTTGATCGAGCCCCGAGCGTCGCGGATCGGAAGGTCGACCGAGGTCAGCGTCCCTCCGCCGTTGCGGTCCAGGGCCCGGAGGATCAGGGCCGTGGAGATCCCGGACGCGACACCGGTCTCGACGACGCGAAGGGGAGCCAGCGCTCGGACCAGGGAATAGAGCTCCGCGTTCGGGAGGGAGAAGCGATGCCCCGTGATCCAGCGCTCGGCCCAGTTGTGCCCCCGCACCGAGGCGCCGAACCCCGGTTCGTTCGATCCGCGGAACCGTTCCTCGACGCGGAGCAGGTGATCGAAGAGCCAGCGGTCGGATTGGATTTCGTCCCACGCCCCGTGGACGACGTCGGGAGCGACCCCGACGAGACGAGCGTACTCCCGATCGCGACTACGGATCCGCCGCCACATCGCCCAAGGCCCGGGACGTATCCAGGGGCTCGGTGCCGTCATGCCGCGACCACCCCCTCGAGCAGCGCTTCCAGCCGATCCGCGGCCGAATCCCAGGTCAACGGGCGAGCCCGGTTCCGGGCTCCCTGGGACAGCCGTTCGCGGGTCTCCTCCGAGGAACGGATCCGTTGCAGGAGGCGCGCAAGCGCCGCGACGTCGCCGGTCGGGTACGTATACCCCGTCACGTCGTCCTCGACGAGATCGCCGACGCCGTACACGTCGTCGGAAGCGGGACGGGACGCCACGACGGGGAGGCCCCGCGCCATCGCCTCGAGAGCGGCGATGGAGAATCCCTCGCGCTCGGAGGGGAGGACGAAGCACCGACTCGCGGCCAGGATCGCGTCCTTCTCGCCGCCGGTCAGGAATCCGAGGAAGCGAAGCCGCTCGGCGAGTCCCCGGTCCCGCGCCGTTCGTTCGAGGAGCGACCGGAGGGGCCCATCGCCGACGACCGCCCCCAATCCGCGCCACCCCTCCTGCTCCCGCAGCCGGGCGAGCGCTTCGACGAAGTCGCCGATCCGCTTGTGTTCCACGAGTCGGGCGACCGCCAGAAAGTCGTACCGTTCGGGTGGTTCGGAGCGAGCGCCGACGTCCACCGGAGCGAATCCGTTGGGCACGACATGGACGCTCTCCGGTGCGACGCCGTACGAGCGAACCAGACTCCGCGCCGTCGCGGACGAAACCGCCACGACGGAGTCGGCGGAGGCGACGCCGAGCCGCAGCAGGTGCTGGACCAGCGACTCCTCGACCCGGGTCAGCCGCGCGGTGGACGGCCGGAACTCGCCCCACGCCTCGCTGACGTCGAGCACGACCTTCGGGCGCGCGTTCCGGGACGCCCAAGCGACACCGAGAAGGTGCGCGTAGGGGATCGCCTCGACCACGACGACGTCGAACGATCGCAGCCGCCGACCCAACGCGAGCGTTCGAACCCCGCACAGGGTCGTGTGGATTCGACTCCGCTCCCCGGTGGGGAACACCTGGAACGCGGACGGATAGACCTGCTCGAAGCGGACCCCGTCGGCCGGCCCCTCGGGACTGCACGACAGGATCTCGACGGTGTGGTGCTTCGCCAACCGACGGGCGAGCTCGTAGACCCGGACCTCGTAGCCGCCCACGTAGGCCGGAGCCGACTTGTCGGTCAGGAACGCGACGCGCAGCGGGCTCACCGTCCCAACTCCCGACATCGTTCCCGCGGCGACCGGGGCGCGGATCCGTCCGAGTTCGGGGCGCCGCGGGTTACGTGTACCCCCACTCGGCCAACCGAGCGAGGACCGACGCGTCGTACACCTGCGGCTCGTCCAACGGTTCGTGCGGGACCGGCGCGGCGGTGGGGAGGGCCTCGTGCAGGGCACGGAACTCCTCGGGCCGCAACCGGAGCACCTGCGGCGTCTCGGAGTCGGGATCGCGCGACCGCGGCCACCACAGCACCTCGGAGGAGGTCGCATCGACCAAGAGCTTTCCTTCGTCCAGGAAGGTCGCCTCCAGCCGGTGATTCCACCGGTCGGACGGGCCCCCGATCCCCCGCAGGGCCGGATTGAGGTCCGACGCCGGGGCCGCGACACAGCGCGGTGCCAGGGCGTCGGAGGCACGACCGCTCGATCTCGCGGCTGGGGAGCTGTCGGGGTCCGCGATGCGGAGGGCCCACTCCGGGAGCCGGGTCAAGCTGACCCACCCGTCGCGGACCCCCAGGACCTCGGGGTCGAGGTTCGTGACCAGGGGGACTTGGCAGACCGCGTCAGTGGCTCCGCTGCCGTGGTTCACCATTCCCATCTCGCCGAATTGCTGGCCGTGGTCTCCGGTCACCAGGACCGCCGTCCGATCGCTCTCGCCGGCACGGGCCAGGAGCTCGAGCAGCCGTCCGAGCTTCCGGTCGGCGGACTCCAGCGACCGGGCGTAGGCCGCCTCGAGGAGACGCCAGGGCATCCCGTCGCGCAGCGAGGGGATCGCTTGCTGGAAGCAGATCGGCGATCGCACCCGCGAAAACTCCCCGACGGTGCGCGCCCCCAAGTCGGACGAGAGGTCGTACGGCTCGTGCGCGTCCACGAGGTTGACGAACGCGTGGAACGGACGGGCCCGGGCTCGTCCGGCCAACCACCGGCCGAAATCCTCCACGAGCGCGTCGTTGCACACCCGACGTTTGTGCGCCCGCTGGGTATGGGACTGGACCAGGCTCAAGGGGAGCAGCATCTCGGGCAGTTCGCCGACCAGTCGTCCCACCGGGCCCCACTTATGGGCGAGCAGGAGACGCAGCGCCATCCCCTCCCGCGTCGCCCCGAGTCGCGTGTTCGGAGCGGCGAGCTCCACCGGCCAGTGCTCGACGCGATACCCGCGCGCGAATCCGGAGGGATCGAGGAGGATGGCGTTCTCCGAGAAGAGCACCGACTCGTAGCCCCGCGCTTGGAGCCGTTCGGCGATCGTTCCCGACTCGCGGTCCGCGTCGCGCGGTCCGCGAACCTCCGCGATCGATTCGGGGTACGTTCCCGAAGCCATCGCGAGATGGGAGGGCAGCGTCCAGTTCGACGGGGCGATCGCCCGGGAGGTCGCCCACCCGTCGTGCGCGAGGTGCGTGAGCGTCGGGCAGTGCGCGGTCCCCGCACCGAAGAGCGCCAGGCTCTTCGACCGGGCGCAATCCAGCACGACGACCACGATGTTGGGCCGGCGCCCCGGACCCGTCCCCGGCTCGAACGCCATGGAACCGCACGACCCGGCGGGCCGTGCTAGACCGTTCGCAGGGCGTGAGGTAATAAACTTGAGTTTTGAGACGCGGCGCGTCGCGCCCCGTCGTGCCGGCCGCTCGACCGACCCCTATTCGATCCGGATCGCGGAGCGGACGCTGGGGGCGTCGTGGCGGTGCACGGGAATCTCGTGGACGACGTGGCCGGTCGGTGCCTCCGCCCGCGCGTGGCCGAGGTGCTCGCGGCACGCGTAGACCCGGTGGCCGTCCGGGGTCTCGAGGAAGTAGGTGGCGGGCTTTCCGCACGGGATCTCGATCTCCTCGTCGCTCGGGTCCTCGCCGATCCAGGAACAGACCGGGAGCGCCGGTTCGGTCATCGGGTCCCCCTACGGGTTCGAGGTCTTGAATCCGCCGTCGAACGGGCTCGACCTCGGCCGGATCAGGCCGGTTCCCCGCGCCAGTGCTCGAGCGCGTCCGCGATCGTCCGCGCGAGGGGGTACTGGGGCTCGTACCCCAGGGCGCGGAGGCGGGAGATGTCGGCCCGGTTGTCGGGCTCATCGGTCGGGCGGAACAGTTTCGGGTCCGCGACGACGGAGATCGGGACGCGGGCGAGCCGCACGAGCGTCTCCGAGACGTCCCGGATCGAGTAGCTCTGCCCCGCCCCGACGTTCACCGGGAGCTTCGGGTCGCCCTTCTCGAAGACCAGCGCCAGCGCCCGAACGACGTCGCGGATGTCGGAGATGTCGCGCCGGGTGTCGAGGTTCCCGACCCGGAGCTCTCCCGGGTGGCCCGTCCGCTCGGCCCGCGCGACCTGTCGGGCAAAGTCGTTCAGGGCGTCCCCCGTCTTCCCCGGCCCGGTCGTCCCGAAGAGCCGGGCGCGGAGGATCCGCAGCCCGAAATTGAGGGAATACTGGAGGGAGAGCATGTCCTGGGCTCCCTTCGAGACTCCGTACGGGTTCGTGGGGTTCAGCGGCACGTCCTCCGGGACCGGCAAGCGCGGAGCCACTCCGTAGGCGGACGCCGACGCGGCGAGCAGGACGCCGCGGGCCGGCGGGTGCTTCCGCAGGGCCTCGTAGAGGTAGATCGTGCCGAGGACGTTCGTCCGGAACGTATCGGCCGGATCGTTCCACGCCCGTTGCGCGTACGCCTGCGCGGCGAGATGGTAGACCGCCTCGGGACGTTCGGTCTCGACGATCCGATCGACGGCGGCCCGGTCCTGCATGTCGAGCCGTTCCCAGCGGACTCCCGCCGGCTTGGGCAGACGGGTCGCCAGTTCCTCGGTGGCGAGGTAGGTTCCGACGACCTCGTCGCCGGAACCGGCCGCGTGGTCCACGAGGTGCCGGCCGATGAAACCGGAGGCGCCGGTCACGAGGATCTTCATGCGGACCGGCCGGGGGGATTCTGGGCTATTAGGGTTTCCCGGCGGGACATGGCCCGATCGCGGACTCCCGACGTCGGCGGTTCCCTCGCACGGAGCCGGCTACGGGGCGCTCGAGCGGCGGGCGCGCCGCCGTTCCAGTCGCTTGGCCTGGGCGACCTCGGCGAGGAACACCCGGAGGAACGCCGAGCTCGACGTCACTTTGCTCGCGCCCTCCGCTCGCGGCTCGAAACGGAACGGCACCTCCCGGATCGGTCGACCGTGGGCCATGACGAGGAGGAACAGGAGCAGCTTGTACCCCCGATCCTCCGGATCGAGCGGCTCGAAGACGTCCCGCCGGAAGGCGAAGAATCCCGACACCGGGTCCGAGACGCCCCGCGCGTCGCGCAGCACCAGCTTGGCCGTCCACTCCGCGCCCCGGGACAGGATCGCCCGACCGAACGTCCGGGACCCGGGCGTTCCGCCCGGAACGTAGCGGCTCGCCACGACCAGGGAGGCGCCGGCCCGTAGTTCGGCCAGCATCGACGGCAGGACGCTGGCCGGGTGCTGTCGATCGGCGTCCATGACCACGACCCAGCGACCGACAGACGCGCGGATCCCCTGCCCCTGGGCCCGCAGGGTAGTTTGCTTGCCCTCGTGGAAGATCGGCCGGATCCGCGGGTCAGTGACCGCTTCCGTGCGGAGCCACTCCCGCGTCCCGTCCGTGCTCCCGTCGTCCACCACGATCGCCTCGAACGGAGGGAGCGGTTGCTGGCGGATCTCGGCGAGCACCGCGGGGAGGTTCTCGCGCTCGTTCAGCGTCGCGAGCACGATCGAGAGCACGGTCCGAGTCCCGTCGAAGGCGGGCGATCCAGCGGACACGGGCATCGGGTCGCCTCAGTCCGCCGCGGGTCGTGTTGGCTGGGCGGGGCGTCGCCGCATCTCCGCAAAGCGCATCGAAGTTCCCGGGGGTCACTCGGGTCCGCCATTTAGACCCGGCCCTCCCGATACCGCGGACGGAAATAGCCGGGCGCCGGTCGGCGGCCCGTGAGTTCTCGCTACGCGAATCCGGCGCTGGCGGCGGACGCCGTATGGATCCGCGGGGACCGGATCCTCCTGGTCCGACGGGGCCACGCCCCGTTCCGGGGGTACTGGGCCCTCCCCGGGGGATTCGTCGAACAGACGGAGACGGTCGAGGCCGCGGTCGTCCGGGAGTTGCTCGAAGAGACGGGACTGCGCGCCCGACCGATCGCGCTGGTCGGCGTCTACTCGGGTCCGGACCGAGACCC
>JASHWW010000099.1 GCA_030043855.1 Thermoplasmata archaeon | reverse complement strand
CCGGTGCTCGTGACGACCGGTGGACGGAGTCCCTCGTACCTGGCCCAGGTCGCGCACCGGCTCGCCGCGGACCTCCGGAACGCCACCGTCGAGGTGCTCTCCGGCGCCGGTCACGTGCCGCAGCTGACCGCGCCGGACCTCTACGTCGGACACCTCGTTACGTTCTTGCTCGAGCGGAACGTCCCGACGCGCTAAGGATTCGAGCGACGGCGCGGCCCAACCGCCGACCCGCACCGCGGGCATCGGGGGACTTCCCCCGCCGTCGGCGCGGCGAAAAAGACGGCCTCCCGTCGTCCGTGTCGGAGACACACGAAGAGCCGATGCTCGAGGCCCCGCCGCCGGAAGGGGTACAGCCTCCAGTAGACGACGCGCGCCGCCCCTCCGGGGCGACGGGCCAGGTCCCGTTCCGCCGGCCGTCCGAGTTCGGGACCGTGCCGGGTGGCGCTCCGGAGATCCCGACGCCGGACGAGGGTCGGCGGTACCGTGCGGCGACGCAACTCGCGCCACAGACGCGCGGTGGGAGGCCGATCGCCCCACTCGACGTACCGGGTCACGGAGACGACGCCGCTCGGGCAGGCGAGCACCCAACCCGTGCCGGGCCCGCCCAGCCGAAGCGCGTGGAACCGGAGGGGCTGGTCGCAATGCCGGTAACAGCGCCCGCCGACGGGCCGGAGGGATCGCTCGACGATCCGAGGCAGCGCGCGCGGAGGCGTCATCGGGCGAGCCCGCGGCGGACGTCGCGGAGCCAATCGCTCGCCAGCAGGTCGTTCCAGGCCCGGGCCGTGCGGGCGACCTGCTCGGAGAACCCCGTCAGCAGGTGATCGACCGAACCGTCCGACCACTCGAGGAAGACCTGGGGGATGAGGTAGTCCGGATCGGGATCGCCGAACTGTCGGACGATCCGGTCCGCGGCCCGCTCCTGGCGCGGGTCGTCGATGTCGAGGCGGCGGATCGGCACGCGCAGGAGCCGGGCCAGCCGACGTCCCGCGCGGTCGGACAGGGGAACGCAATGCGGACACCAGTCGGCGAGTACGAGCGTCAATCGGGTCGGACGACGGGCGTTCGGCACACGCGGGGCAGGAGTCGGGCGCGGATAATCCCCGACGTGGCGCCGCGGCGACGTTTCCGCGAACGTCCTTATCCGCCGACCGTCCTCCCGGTCCGCGTGCCTCGCAGCGGCGCTCGCGGAATCCGGGAGGAGGCGGCTCCGCACTGGGTCGAGGTCGGACCGGGCGTCCGGATGCGCCCGATGGTGGAGGGGAGCGGCACCGCCGTCGTCTTCTACCGGATCGATCCCGGCGTCGAGTTCGTCTCCCATCGGCACGAGTTCGCGGAATTGGGCGTCGTGCTGTCGGGGCGGGCGCGGATCAGCGTCGGCTCGGCCGAGCGCGACCTTCGCGAGGGGGACTCGTTCTACGTGCCGCCGGACGTCGAGCACGGATTCTCGGTTTCACCGGGAAGCCCTCCGGTCATGCTCCTCGACATCAGCACCGCCGGACTCGGATCGGGCGAGGCGCGCGTCACGCCGCGAGTGCTCGAGTACGCCCAGGACACGGTTCGCCCCCGAAGGTGAGTCCGGAGTCGGGCGCGGACGTCGGCCGGTACGGTGGGCCCACGATGGTCGGAGTCCAAAAGGGCACCGACTCGTTCCGCTCGGGGGCTATTCGGACACGCCCGTGTTCGATTTCCGGAACTCTTCGAGGAGCGGCATGACCCCCTTGCCGAGCCACTGGCCCCCGTCCACGGTGACGACCTCGCCGGTCACGTATCCGGCCCGGGGGCTGACGAGGAATCGGACCACTTCCGCGACGTCCTCGGAGGTTCCGAATCGGCCGAGAGGGATCCCCGCCCGGACGGACTCCGTCACCCGCTCGGAGACCCAGAGCTGCCGGTCGGTCCCCTCGGTACGGATCGGGCCGGGCGCGACCGCGTTGACACGAATCCCGTACGACGCCCATTCCACGGCCAGCGTCCGGGTGAGGGCGAGTACCCCTGCTTTCGCCGAAGCCGAGTGCGCGGTGCCGGGCCCGGCCATCCAGGCATAGGACGCAACGATGTTGACGATCGACGGGTGGGGCGCGCGCCGCAGCCACGGGAAGGCGGACCGCGAGCAGAAGAACGTCCCGTCGAGGACGATGCCGACGACGGCCCGCCACCCGTTCGGCGAGATCCGCTCGGCGGGAGCGACGAAGTTCCCCGCCGCGTTGTTCACGAGCACGTCGAGGCGCCCGAACGTCCGACCGATCTCGTCGACCGTGTGCTCGACCTGGTCCGGCGCGCGGACGTCCGTCGGGAAGGTCCGTACCCGAGCGCCGAGTCCCGCCAGGGCGGCGGCGCCGGATGCGAGATGTTCCGCGGAGCGGCTCGCCAGCGCCAGGTCGTAGCCGTCGCGCGCGAGCGCGATCGAGATCGCAAGGCCGAGTCCCGTTCCCCCGCCGGTGACGAGCGCTACCGGTCGCTCCCCAGGGGCTCGGTCCTCGGCGGCGACCACGTTCGCCGGCGAGCGCGTTCGCGGCTAAACGTTGGCGTCGGGAGGCTCGGGAGCGCCGATCCCGAGCACGGAGCGGAGCCGGCCGACGTCCGCGGCATTCAGCCCCCGCGCGAACCGGCCGTCGGCCCGGGCGATGACCTCGCCCTCCCGAAAGACGAGCACGGTCGGAACGACCTCGATACGGAACCGGTCCCAGAGGGGGCTCGCGTCGTCCGAGACGTCCGCGATCGCGCTCCCGAAGCCTCCCTCCCTGCCGAGCGCCTCGAACTCCGGACGGAATCGGTCGCAGAACCC
>JASHWW010000098.1 GCA_030043855.1 Thermoplasmata archaeon | reverse complement strand
CTTCGGCCCGACCGCCTCGCGGACGCGGTCCGACGTCAGGCGGTACGGGGAGCGGTAGATGTCGAGGTTGACCGTCCGCGCGCCGCACAGTTCGACGAACCGGTGGATGATCAGGTAACTCGGGTCCGAGGCGACGACCTCATCGCCGGCCCCGAGCAGGGCCCGCGTCGTCATGTAGAGGGCCTCGGTGCCGCCGCCGGTCAGGAACGGAACCAGGTCGTCCCGTCCGAAGTCGGCCCGGACCAGGTCGAGCAGCTCCGGATCGCCGGCCGCGTACGGGTACCCCTCGTGCCGTCGGGTCCGCAGCGCCTCGTCGACCGCCCCCTCGATCACCCCGCGCGGCACCAGGTGGTTCGTGTTCTGCGAGAGCCACGCCACCTCGAGGCGGTGCGCGTGCGCGTAGCGGAACGCATCGAACGGGGCGTCGGGCACGCCCGGCGACCGGGCCCGCGGGCTTAACGACTTTGGGTCGCGGGGCCGCCGGCCTCGGCGAGAAACGCGGTCACGATGCCCATCGACTGCGGCCGGCCCTCGGCGCGAACGTACCCCGAATCCCGGAGCAATCCGAGCAGCGCCTCGCGCGGGGGCAGGGAGCGGAGCGACTCGGGAAGGTAGCGGTACGGTCCCTCGCTCGCGACCGCGGCGCCGAGCCACGGGACGACCCGGTCGAAGTAGGCGTGGAACAGTCGGCCCACCGCGGGCGACAACGGCTCCGTGATCTCGAGGGTGAGGAGGGTGCCGCCCGGCCGAAGGACCCGTCGCATCTCCCGGAACGCGGTCCCGAGGTCGGCGAGGTTGTGCGCGACGAACGCATTGGTCACGAGGTCGAAGGTGCCGTCCGCGAACGGGAGGCGAAGGGCGGTCGCCCGGGCGAAAGCCAGGCGGGGTCCCTCGGCGGACGGCCGCAGCACGTGGGCGGCGTGGACGACCATCGCCGCGGTGAAGTCGGTCGCGACGACCGTGGCCCCCGCGTGATGGCGGGTGACGAGCCGCGCGAGCTCCCCGGTCCCGCATCCGATGTCGAGGGCGCGGGCGACCGGCCGACGATCGCGGAATCGGTCCAGGTCCCACAGCGCCCGGGGCCGCCAGAGGTAGTCGTTGCCGAGCGACGCGACGTGGTCGAACCACTCGTACCGCTCCGCGATGTGCGTGAACATCCGGCGGACGTCCCGCTCGAAGTCGGGACCGCCTCGCTCGGGATACGGGGACCCGTCCGGCGCCCGTCGCCCGGGCGCGCCGCCGGTCACGAGGACGCCCCGCCGCCCGGCGGTTCCGTCGCCGGGGCTCGCGGGGCCGCGAGCGCTACCTCGAACTCCCGCAACCGTCCCGCGAAGTCGGGCCGGTGCTCGACGAGACCGCTGGCGAGCGCATCCGCGAGACGGGCCTTCGCCTCGGCCGTCTCGCCGCGAAGATACGCGAGGCGAGCCAGCCGGAACAGCATCTCGGACGTCTCGGCGACCAGGCGGAGCTCCCGCGCCCGGGCCAGTCCGTCCTGGTAGTGGGTCTCCGCGAGGTCGAAGTTGCCCTGCGCCTCCGCGATCATGCCCCGCGTCATCGCGGCCTGTTGCTCGGCCAGCGCGTCGCCCAGCGGCGCGGCGGCGACGAGCGCCCGGTCGAGCGCGGTCTGCGCCGGGACCGGGCGGCCGAGCTCCGCGTGCCACTGGGCGAGGTTCAGGAGACAGTACGCGATGTAGATCGGCGACCGTGCGCGCTCCGCGCCGACGAGCGCCTCCTCGACGTCGCGGAACGCCTCGTCGACCAGGCCGACGGTGTACTCGAGGACCCCGCGGTTCATCAACACGCGCGCGCGGGCGGTCGGCTCGTCGACCCGGGCGAACAGTTCGGCGGCGCGCTGGTAGAGCTCGAGCGCGACCTTGAGGTACCGATCGCCCCGAGGGACCATCGTGTTGGCGACGTCGACGAGCGAGTGTCCCTGCTCGAGGAGCGTCCCCTCCCGCTCCGCGATCTCGAGCGCGGCCCGCTGGCACTGCTCCGCGCGGGGCAGGTCGCCGAGCCGCCAGAAGACGATCCCGAGCACCCGGTTCGCGGCCATGATGTCGCGGGGCGTCCCCCAGCGGCCGAGCCCGTGGGACGCCTCGGTCGCGAGCGCCTCGGCGGAGCCGTAGTCGCTCCGGTCGGCCCGGGTCTGGGCGAGCGCGAGGAGCGCCCGGCCGAGCTCGAGGTCGGCGCCGGTGTGCTGCCGCGCGATCCCGACCGCCTCCTCCAGGATCTCGTCCGACCGGGTCCAGAGCCCCAGGTCGTCGAGCAGCCGCCCCTCTTCCGTCAGGAACCGGACCTCCCGACGGCGGTCCCGGTCCGGGCGTCGCCGCTCGGCGCCGACGGCCCGCTCGATGTGGGAGACCGCCGCGTCGTACGCGAGGGCCCGCGTCGCGGCCTGGGCGGCGCGGACGTTGTACTCGACGGCCCGGGCGTCGTCCTGTCCGAGGTAGAATTGGCGGGCGAGCTCGACGTCGCTCGCGCCCTTCGCTTCGAGCGCGCGCCCGGCCTTCCGGTGGAGGATCCGCCGGCGCGTCTCGGTCAGGTCGGCGTAGACGCTCGCGCGCAGCCCCTCCGTCACGAACTCGTAGACCTCGCCGCCACGCTCGCGGAGGAGGCCGGCGCGGACCAGGTGGTCGAGCGCCTCGGTGACGCGTTCCTCGTCGAGCGTCGCGACGACGGCGAGGCTCGCGAAGTCGAACTCCTTCCCGAGCACCGCGGCGTACGTCAGGATCCGGCGGTCGGCGTCCCCGAGCGCGGCGACCCGCGCGCGGAGCACCTCGGTGACGTCCCCGCCGGGCTCCTCCTCGGGGGCGGCGCTCCCCGTGGCGGTCCGGACGAGCTGCTCGACGAACAGGGGGTTCCCCTCCGTCTGGGCGTGCCACCGGTTCACTTCCTCGGGCGCCGGGGGACGTCCCCCGAGGATCCACGTGGCGAACTCGGCGACCTCCGTCGCCGAGAGCGGCTGCAGCGGAAGGGCGGTGAACGACGAGGAACGGAGCAACGCCTCCACGGCGGGGCGCGACCGGGTCGGGGCCTCGGCTCCGTTGGAGGCGGTGGCGACGATGGCCATGGGGCAGGCCGGCAGTTCCCGCGCCAGCCGCGCGAGGAAGGCGAGCGAGGAGGCGTCGGCGAACGGCAGGTCGTCGATCGCCAGGACGATCGGCCGGGAGCGCGCCCGCTCCACGAACGTATCGACGAGGCGGCCGAGCATCTCGTCCCGGACCGCGTCCAGCCCCTCGATCGCGGTGCTCCCGAGCGGGGCCAGGATCTCCTCCAGCTCGTCGGCGGGGCCGGTCGTGCCGGTCGCCGTCCGCTCGCCGGCGGGGACGCGGGCCGGGGCCTCCCCGAGCGGCGCCAGGAAGATCGGGAGGGCGCTCTCCCCCTCGCGGGGGTCCTCCACGTCGCTGGTCCGCGAGCTCAGGAGGTCGCGCACCAGCGAGAACGGGGCGGGGAGTTCTTCGGGCAGCGCGCGTCCGTAGAGGACCGCGAACCCCCGACCGTCGGCGGCCTCCACGACCGCCGCCAGGAGCCGGCTCTTCCCGATCCCCCCCGGTCCGACGATCAGGAGTCCCTGGCCGCTCCCGTCGTACGCGTGGTCGAGGCGCCGCGCGATCTCGTCGAGCAGGTCCCGACGTCCGAACAACGGCGGGGCGTGAGCCCCGCGGAACGGACGGGCGGCGACCATCCCGGGGAACGAGCCCGGTCCTCCCCTATAAGGGATGCCCGTCCGAGGCGGCCGGCTCGGGGGCCGGGGCGGTCGATTCCGCCACCTGGCGGACCAGGTCCTCGTACGCCGCCAGCAGGTGCGGGCGCAGCTCCCCGATCTTGAGCTCGCGCGCCGCCCGGAGGGCGCTCCGGGAGCCGTCCAGGTTGCGCGTCTTGAACCGGAGGCGCGCGAGGTGCAGCTGGACCTCGGCCTCGTCCCCCATCAGCTGGAACCGACGGGCGACCGCGAGCCCCTCCCCGTACGCCCGCTCGGCGTCCTCCCACTGACCGCGCTTCTCGGCGATCAAGCCGCGGTTGACGAGGACCTGTTGCATCCCCAATCGGTCGCCCAGCCGCTCGAGGAGGCGGCCGGCCTGCTCGTTGTCCCGCTCCGCCTCCTCGAGGTCGCCGATCGCGAGGCGCATCTCCACGCCCGAGAGGAGCGCCCGACCGGTGGCGCGCGCGTCGTGGGCGCGCTCGGCCGCGGTCCTCGCTTCGGCCAGGTAGTCGAGGCCGTCCTGCGGACGGACCTCGCCGACGCTGACCCCCAGGTTGTGGTAGGCGCGGGCGAGCTCGCCCCAATCGCCGGCCTCGCGGAGGCGCTCGATCGCCCGCTCGTACCACTCGATCGCCTCGGGACGGACCTGCGGCCCGAGCGACGAGAACGCGTTCCCGATGTCGATGGAGAGTCGGCCCAGCAGACGGGGATCGGTCCGGGACGGGAGCGTCTCGAGCGCCCGCATGCTCTCGTCCAGCGCCTCGCGGTACGCCCCCCGCTGGAACGCGACGCGCCCGAGCAGACGGTACGTCTGGGCGATGCCGACCTTGTCGTCGACCTCGTTGAAGAACCGCAGCGCCTTCGCGGCGCCGGTGACGGCCGCGTCGACGTTCAGGTTCTCGCGCGCGACCTCGGCGCGCGCGAGCAGCAGCCGGGCGTGGACCTTCGGGTCGTTCGTGTCGGCGTGCTCGAGGGCCTCGGTGAAGTACCGGTCGGCCGCCCGGAAGTTCCCGGTGGCGTACGCGAGCTCCCCGAGGCTCTCCGCGACCTCCGCCCGGTCCCGGCGATGGGCCTCGCCCAGCGCGGCGAGGTCGACCAGGACTCGCTCCAGGTGATGGATCGCGACCTCCGGTTCGTCGCCGGCGCGGGCGATCTCCGCCGCCTGGCGGTTGTAACGGTACGATTTCTCCGGCGCTTTCCCGAGGAAGTAGTGGCGCCCGAGTTCGGAGAGGATCGCGGGCGGAGGGTCGGGGTACATCTCCTCCAGCACGGCCGCGATCTTCCGATGCAGCACGCGCAGACGGCTCTCGGTCAGGGACCGGTAGAGCTGGGCGCGGACCTCCTCCTCGTCGAACCCGAACTTGCCGCCGCCCTCCCGTTCCCGCAGGATGCCGCGGTGGACGAGGCGCTCGACCTCCTCGGCGAGCGCCTCTTCGTCGACGCCCATCGCGGCGCGCAGGAGCTCGAAATCGAATTCGGACCCGATCGCGCTCGCGTAGGCGAGGATGCGGCGCTGCTCCTCCGAGAGCTCCTGGATCGCCGCCGGCGTCCCTCGGCCGGAGGGACCGCCCAGGCTCGCGCGCCCCGCCATCCGGTCGAACGAGTCGCGTCCGAGGGCTTAACGGCTCGCGCGGAACCGACCGGCCCGGACCGCCGGGCCGCCCGCCCGGCCGTAAGGGTTAACTAGCGCGTCCCAGGTCGGCGCGCTCGCATGGCCGGCGAGCCCGACGACGCGGCGCCCCCGCGCTCCCGCCTCCAGGAGATGTCGACCGCCCGCAAGGCATCGTTCTGGGGGTTCGCGAGCCTGGTCGTCCTCGCCGTGACGTTCTACGTCTGGTGGGGCGTGACGTTCAACGTCTGGATCGACAACGGCGTCTACGCCGTGTTCATCACGCTCCTCCTGTTCGGCCTCGCCGGGATGTGGCTCGTGATGCCGAACCCGCCCGCGCCGGCGACGCCGCCCTGACCGGATCCGGCCCTACAACGGATGGGCGGCGAGCGCCCATCGGACGTCCTGAGGGCTCCCGCACGCGACGCACGCGGTCGGGGTCCCCACGTCCTGCGGCAGCGGTTCCTCCGGCGTCCCGAGGAGCGCGCCGTCGATGGCGGTCTCGATCTGGTGCCCGCACTCCTCGCGACCGCACCAACCGACCACGCGGATCTGCTTCGAATCCTTCAGATCGGCGAGGGTGGTTGCGGGGGCGAACGCCTGGGCGAACGCCGCCCGTGCCCGCTCGACCAGCGCGCGGTCGAAGTCGGCCAGGCGTCGACCGACCTCCTCCTCGAGGGTCGCGAGCGCGACCGGTCCCTTGCGACCGTACCGGTCGACGGCGGTCGCGTTCCCGGCCTCGGCCTCCCGCTTGCCGATGTCGAGGCGCAGGGGAACGCCGC
>JASHWW010000097.1 GCA_030043855.1 Thermoplasmata archaeon | reverse complement strand
CGCGTGGAGATCTCGAAGACCTTGTACTCCAGCTCCTCCGTCATGATCCCCTCGACGCAGAACGGGCCGACCATCCCCCCGAACAGTTCGATCGATTTCTCGACGATCCGGGCCGCGACCTCGAACGCCTTCGGGAGCAGCGACTCGCGCAAGATCACCGGCACGTTCCCCGTGACCACGAACGTGGGCCGGATCCCCGCCTTGAGGAGCTCCTCCTGCGCGCCGAGCTTGTACAGCTCGTCGATGTTCGCCTCGTCGCGCCGGTCCATGCCGAGCAGCTCGAGGGACCCCGAGCCGACGCGGTACCCGCCCTCGGAGATCGGGGAGTAGAAGAAGTGCATGTAGTACCGGGTACCGAGCACGTACTCCTGGATCACGTACGGTCCGGTCGGACGGAAGTCGGCGAGGGCTTCCCGATTCTTCGCGAGGAAGAAGCCCTTCCCGCCCTTCGCGCCGTAGTACTTCACGATGACCGGACCGTCGACCTCGGAGGCGTCGGCGTACCGCTCCGGCATCGGGACGCCCGCCGCCTCGAGCCACTCGCGCTCCTTCTCGCGATCCGACTCCCAACCGAGCACCGCCCGGTTCCCGAAGACGGGAACGTCGAGCGTACCGAACGCTTCGGGGCCGAGGTACTCGACGAACGAGCCGTGCGGGACGACCACGGCCCCGGCGTCCCGCAGCGGCGGGACCAGGGAGGGGAGGTCGCGGACCTTCGGCACCGAGAGGAACCGGTCGGGTCGCGCGAGCGGGAAGGCATCGTAGAATCGGGGCGGTTCCCCGACGCACAGCCCGATCGCGCCCAGTCCCTCCGTGCGCGCGCCGTGGAAGATCTGGAGGGAGGAGTGGGAGCAGAGCGTCGCGATCGACGGCGACTTGCCGCGCAGACTGGACAGACGCTCGTCGGAGGAAAGGCGCGGCCCCATTATGGGACCGAGCGGGGCCCTTTCATAGCCTTTGCGAAAGCGATCCGCTACGTACCGCCGGCCTCGGAGTCGAGCTCCCAGTACCATCGGACCCGGCGCGAGCCGGACTCGGAGAGGCGGCGCCGCACCTCGGCCGGCACGCCCGGATCGCGGAGGATCCGACGCACGTCCTCGGAGGTGCCCGGACCGAGGCGCTCGGCGAGTCCCGCGGCCTCGAGCACCGGCCGGATCGCCGTGGGAGGGTATTGCCACGTCTCCTCCTTCCTCCGGACGGCGACGCCCCGGGACCCGGGCAGGCGGTGGACGCCGAGGTCCTCCGCGGCGCGGTGCATCTCTTCGGCGGTCCGCCGCAACTCCCCCTCGAGTCGATGCTCCTCCCGGCGCAGATCCTCGAATCGGTCGACCAGGGTCCGCAGCCGGCCGGTCTCCTCGGGCGAGACCTCGCGGAACTCCGGACACCGAGACCGGAAATCGCATCGCGTGCACTGCGGCCCCGGAGTCGGTTCGAACGCCTCCGCCCGGATCCCGTCGACGACCGAGCCCAGCCGGGCGTTGAGCTCCGAGAGGGACTCGGGGCTCCGGGGCGGGGTGCGGTGCGGGGTCAAGGACCGCAGGTGGTACAGGGTGAGTCGCTCGACGGGTTCGGTGTAGTTGCTCGCCACCAGGACCTGGTAGAGCGAGAGCTGGTCGGAGTCCCGGGCCTCGGCGCGGCCCAGCTCCCGCGACGTCTTGTAATCGACGACCTCGAGACCGCCGTCCGGGGTCCGGTCGATCCGGTCGATGTATCCGTGGATCGGGATCCCCTCCCAATCGGCTTCGAGGTGCTCCTCGACGGCCACCGGCCGGGGCGGTTCCCGAACGAGTCGCTGATAGTACCGCAACAGCAGATCCCGACCGAGCGTGCGGTACCGCTCCTCCTCCTCCGCCGAGGCGTATCCGTCGCTCAGCCACGCACGATCGTAGAGCGCGAGCAGATCCTCTCGGGTCAGCGGCGGCCGACCCCCGCTCGCCCCCCCGCGGGAGCCCCACTCGTCGAGCGTGCGCTGCGACTCGCCCTCCCGCGTGCGACGGGTGCCCGGCACGACGTACGGCCGGACGAGCTCTTCCAGGACCGAGTGTACGACGCGACCGAACGTGAAGTAGCTCCGGGGAGTCTCGGGCAGCCGATCGATGTAGAGGAACTTCCACCGGAGCGGACACTCCTGGAACGCCCGCGCGGAGGAGTAGCTCAGGGGAGCCGACGAGGCCACGGCCGCCGACCGCTGGCCCCGATATGGCCTTTGAGGCTGCGAGGGCGCCGGGAAGAGGTTCTCGCCGCGCGGACGCCGGTCCGCCGGCTCAGTGACCCGCCGCCGCCGCGTCGACGGCGACCTTCTCCCCGGTCTCGGCCGGGAGCGCCGCGCGCGCCTGCGGGTTGGTCAGGTTCTTGGGGAGCCCGAGGAGGTCGAGGAGCTCCTTGTAGTGGTTCCGGATCGTCACCGGCGTGACGTTGGCCACGGCGGCGATCCGGTCCTGGCTCCGCGGCTCGCCCATCAGGTTCGACGCGATGTAGATGATCGTCGCGAGGATCCCGTTGGGCAGGACGCCGCTCGTCGAGTAGACCTGCTCGACCTGCTCCAGCAGGGAGAGCACCTTCTGCCGGACCTCCTTCGAGAGGTTCAGGTCCTGCGTGAACCGAACGAGGTAGTCGCGGGGCTCGACCGGCTTCAAGCCGAGCTTGAGCTCGCGGGCGAGCAGCGTGTACGCTCGGCCGACCTCGATCTTGGTCGCCTTGGAGTGGGCGATGATCTCCTTCATCGTCCGGGGCACGTGGCACTGACGGCACGCCGCGTAGACGCTCGCCGCGACGAGCGCGACGATCTTCTTGCCGCGGGTCGCCTTGTGTTCGAGCGCCCGGCGGTAGATGTACGTCGCCGACTCCTTGACCTCGCGCGACAGACCCAACACACCGGCGAGACGGTTCAGCTCCCCGAGCGCGACGACGAGGTTGCGCTGGTGGGTCCTCGCCGCCCGGAGGCGGTGGTTGAGCTTCCGCAGGTGATAGAACTTCAGCGAGGTGTTCCGGGACA
>JASHWW010000096.1 GCA_030043855.1 Thermoplasmata archaeon | reverse complement strand
TCCATGGCCACGCCCGACCCCTCCGCAACCTCCGGCCCAGGGGGCGCAGGCAACACCCGGTACGCCTACCTCGTCGCGCGCTTGCGCAACCGCCAGATCACCATGGAGGAGGCGACGGAATTGTTCGGGATCATGCAGGGGATGCTGCGGACCAGCGAGGTCGCGCGCCAGGCGTTGCAGCGCGCTGCGGTCAGCGCGGCGTCGGCCATGCCCCCGGAGCGACTTCCGACGTCTCCCGCGCCCGTGCCGGCGGTCCCGTCGACGGGGGGAGACGACCTGTTCCTCGTCGGCCTCCTGGCCATGGGGGCGGGCGCGGGACTGCTCGCCGCCATGACCCGCAAGATCCAGGACATGGCCCCGCCCTCGCCACCGCCGGGCGACGGTCGTCCGCGCACGGGCGCTACGGGTCGCTGACGGGGGCGGAATGGCCCCCGATCGGTTCGTCTTCGCTCACCTCGCCGATGCGCACGTCGGGGCGTGGCCTCGCGCGCCGGAAGTGCGCGCCGCGCTCCGCGAGAGCGTGCTGCGAGCGCTCGCGGTGGTCGAGGAGCGAGGGGCCGAGTTCCTGCTGATCTCGGGGGACCTGTTCCATACCCCGGTACCGGACCCGAACGAGGTGGCCCCGGTCGCCGCCGCGCTCCGCCGGCTCGTCGACGCGGGGCGGCGGATCTACGTGATCTACGGGTCGCACGACTACGTGGCCCATCGAACGAGCTGGCTCGACGTGCTCGCCGCCGCGGGCGTGTTCGCCAAGGTCGCACCGGAAGCGGTCCGGACCGAGGGGACCCGGTGGACGCTGCCGTTCCTCACGGACGAACCGACCGGCGTGCGGATCGCCGGCATCAGCGGGCGGTCCCACGGGCTCGACCGGGAGTACTTCCGGGCGGTCGATTCGGAAGCGTTCCGCCTCGCGCCGGGGTTCAAGATCTTCCAGTTCCACGCGGCCGTCGAGGAGTTCTTGCCACCGGCGCTCCGAGAGCACATCCGGGGGATCCGGGCCGAGGACCTGCCGGTCGGGTGCGATTACTACGCCGGCGGTCACATCCACATGACCTACGAGGGGGAAGGTCCGGGCGGGGGCCGTCTCGTGAATCCCGGGGCCGTCTTCGGCACGAGCCGCACCGACCTGGTGAACGCCCTCGAAGGTCGCACGCACCAGGGCGTCGTGCTCGTCACGGTCGACCACGGCCGGACGTCGGTCGAGTATGTCGACACCGCCCCGCGGGGAGCGGTGCGGCTGGTGGACGTCGACGTCTCGGGTCTGGCCGCGGACCAAGCCCGCCACGACCTCGAACGGGAGCTCGCCGCGGCGAAGGCCGAGGGGGCGCTCTTGTTCCCCCGGGTGCACGGGACGCTGGCCGATGGGTCGACCGCCAGTCTGTCGTTCAGCGAAATCGCTCGCTCGGCCGGCGTACCGACCGGAGCGATCACCTGGGACGTCCAGGATCTCGAGGCCCCCGTACCGGCCGGGGCGTCCCCGGGCGAATCGGACGTCGAAGGGGCCCGGATCGGTGAACTGGTCGGGGCCGCCCACGAGGAGGCCCCCTGGCTGGAGGGTCCGGACGCGGAGCGCATCGTTCGCGAGCTGCTGCACGAGCTGGGCACCCCGAAGGCGGAGGGGGAGTCGCGACAGGACTACACCGTCGCCCGGGTGACCGCCGCTCGGCGGATCCTCGGCGTCCGGCCGGACGCGGAGGCGTGACCCCGATGCAGCTCGCGCGGGTGTCGGTCCGGAACATCCGCAGCTACGAGGCGGCCGACCTCGAGATCGGTCCGGGCACGACGCTGATCGCCGGGGATGTCGGGGCCGGGAAAACGAGCCTCCTCTACGCGGTCGAGATGGCCCTCTTCGGCGTGGCGGAGGTGGACGCGGCCTTCCTCGTCCGGCACGGCGCGGGTCGGGCCGAGGTCGCCGTCACGTTCGCCGACGACGCCCATCGGTACGAGATCGTGCGCGGGTTCCGGCACGTCCGCCGCCGGGGCAAGGAGACGTTCGAGCCGGAGGCGATCACCTTTCGACAGGACGGAGCGGCGACCCGGTACTCGGCGACGGAACTGCGCCAGCGGGTCATCGACCTGCTCGGATTCCCGGACAACCCGAACCCCCACGCGCACTCCGACCTCTGGCGATGGGCCGTCTACGTCCCCCAGGAGCGCATGCGCGACATCCTCTCGGCCGAGCCGGAAGAGCGGCTCGCCACGGTCCGGAAGGCGCTCGGCGTCGAACGGTACGTCACGGCGGCCGAGAACGCCCAGGATCTCGCCCGCGACTTGAAGCGAAGCTCCGGACAACGCCGCGCGGAGGCCGAGCGGCTCAAGCATTTCGCGGACGACGTGGCGGAGGCGACCCGGGAGGAAGACCGCCTGCGCGCGGACGCCGCCCGACTGCGGGAGGCCGTCACGGAGCGGGATCGGGAACTCGAGCGCGTCCGACGGGAGCTGCGAGATCGGGAGCAGGAGGTGGCGCGGAGCGATGCGGACCTCCGCGAGGAGGCGAGCCTCACGGCCGAACAACGGACCGACCGCGCCGCGGTCGACCAGCTGGATCGCCGACGGACCGCCCTCCGGGCGGATCTCGCTCGCCAGCGTACCGCGCTGGGCGCGACCCGCGCGCCGGACATGACGGTGCTCGAGGAGGCGCGGAGCCGGGCCGAGGAGGTCCTCGTCGCGGCTCGCCGCGAGCGGGAGCAGCACGTTTCGGCCCTTCGCGACCTCTCCGAGGCGCGCGTGGCCTTGGAGGCGGCCGAGCGCGCGGACACCGAGGCCCGACGCCGCCTCGCCGCGGCCACGACGACGCTCGCCGCGGTGACCCGCACGGAAACGGAGGCTCGGGCCGACGGGCCGCAGCGGGAGCCGGAACCCCCGCTCCCGGAGACGGTGCCGGAGATCGACGTCCGGCGCGAGGCCGCTCGGTCGGCGGAGGAGGCGGCGCTGCGCGAACTCTCCCGCCGACAGGTCGCACTCCACGAGCTCGACCAGCTGCTCAACGCCGGGGTGTGCCCCCGGTGCCACCAGTCGGTCGAACGGGCGACGTTCGAACCCCATCGGGTCGGGGACGCCGCGGCACTCGCGATCGCCGAAGCGACCTTCCGGGGCGCAGGCGAGGAACGCGCCCGTTGGGAGGCGGCGCGGGCGTCCCGAGAACGGTTCGAGCGCGCGCACGACCGGTGGCGCGACGCGGACCGCCGCCGGACCGAGGCCCGGGTCGCCCTGGACGTGGCGTCGGAGGCCGTCCGTGCCGAGGAAGCGGGCGCGTCCGAAGCGGTCGCGCGACGCACGGAGGCCGCGGCCCGTCTCCGCCGTCTCGAGCCGTTGGCGGACGAGGAAGCGCAGCGGCGCGCGGTCCAGGAAGCTGCGGAGCACGAGGTGACGGTCTGTCGGGAAGCGGTCGCGGACGCACAGGTCGACGCCGAGCGACGTCGTTCTCTCGCTGCCTCCATCGCGGCGTTGGCCGCCGACGAAGAGCGCCTCGGCGCCGACCGATCGACGCTCGAATCCCGGGTCGCCGGCCGCGAGACACGACTCGACGCGCTCCGGGCGTCCACGCGGGGCCGTGGACCTCTTCTCGAGCGCGCCGCCGCCCTCCGCGCCGAGGCGGAGACCGCCGAACGACGTCGCGCGGACGAGGCAACGGCGCTGGTTCGGACGGAGACCCGCGTGGAGAATGAGGTGCGCCGCCGGAAGGACGCCGAGCGGGGTGTCGTCGAACGGCAGGGCCTGCTCGCCGAGGCCGACGACCTGGAGCGGCGCGCCGCGTGGGTCAATGGCGCCTTCCGGCTGGCCGTGCTCGAGATGGAGCAGCAGCTCCTCGCCCACGCGAAGGCCGCGTTCGAGCGGGAGTTCGCCCGGTACTTCGCGGCGCTGATCGACGATCCGGGGCTCGCCGCCCGGATCGATGGCGCGTTCACCCCGTGGGTCACGATCGACGCCGAATGGACCCCCGCCGAAGCGCTCAGCGGCGGGGAGCGTACGAGCCTCGCCCTGGCGTTCCGACTCGCCCTCGCCCGCATCGTCCGCACCCTCGGAGACCTGCGTCTCGACACCATCCTGCTGGACGAGCCGACCGACGGGTTCTCTCCCGAGCAAGTCGTCCGGATGGGCGAGCTGCTCGACCGACTCGCGCTCCCGCAGGTCGTCGTGGTCTCCCACGAGAGCGGACTGGCCGCGATCGCCGACCGGACGGTCCGGGTGGAGAAGCGGGACGGGCGGTCGATGGTGGTGGGCGGGTCGGAACCGGGGGAGACACTCACGCCGAGCGTCCCGGCGTCGTCACCCGGCCAGTAACGGTCCGAAATCGGTCGCGGCCCAGGGCAGCCGGGCCGCCACCTCGAGATTCTCGGAGAGGTGCTCGCACGTCTTCTGCCCGATGAGGGGGGCGATCACGCCCGGCGTGGACCGAGCGAACTGGATGGCGGTCTGCGCGGACGAGAGCCCGTGGAGCTTCGGTCCGGACCGGCTCAGGCGTCCCTGGAGCAAAGGGACGCTCGTGAAGCACCCGATCCCGAGCCGCCGCGCCGCGTCGAAGAGGGGCAGGACGTCTCCCCCGACCGGTTGGTTTCGCACCCGGGCCGCTTCGGGCATCGCCGGGTTGTACGGAAGTTGCACGAAGCGGAAGCCGTGGTCGGCGCCGCCGACCTTCCGGGCCAGACGGACCGCCGTCTCGAGCGGGAAATAGCCGGGGTCGTTGCGCGGATTCCGAAAGCAATCCCACGTCGCAAGACCGTACGCGCCGAGACGCCCGGCGTCGCGCAAGGATTCGTACACCCGGAACGCCTCTTCGAGACGGGTACCGAAGACCTCCCGGCCGACCGCGGGGAGCTGCGCGTCGGCCGCGTTGTGCAGGTACAGGAGGTCGATCGTGTCGAGGCCGAGATTCTGTCGGCTCCGCTCGAACTGGTCGCGCAGGTACGACGGGCTCATGGCGTGGCAGCCGTCGACGATGTCCTCCGTGGCGAGGATCCCCGGCCGGATGAGCTCCTGTTCGATCCACCGCTCCGGTGGGGTCCGCGACTCGGAATCCGGGGCGAAGTACCCGTTCTTGGAGGCGACGAACACCTCCTCCCGCCGAAGCTTCTCCTGGCTCGTCAGTCGCGCGACGGCGCGGCCGACGCTGCGCTCCGCCCGTTGGTAGCGGTAGTTGATCGCGGTGTCGACGACGTTGATCCGGCCCGACGAGAGCGCGATCGTGACCGCCTGCTCCACGGCGAGGTCGGTCGGCCCGTCCGGGGCTCCGATGTACGTCCCGATGCCAAGCGACGAGAGCCACAGCCCGCCGGGGACTTCGCGGAAGTGTTCGAGGGGCAGGTGCCGCTCGCGAACCGCCCGGTCACGGAACCGCAGGGTCCCCTCCGGGGACGCCCGACCCTCGAGAGGAGGCACGTCCCTCGACGGCCCGGATGGTTCAAAAGGCCGGCTCTGCGGCGAGCGTTGCCACGACGGCGCGTCAGGTTGAAATGGGGCGGAACCTTGGCGCGCGCCGCCCGCGATGCCGCGCCGGAAGTACGGGCGGATGCAGAAGCCGATCCCGCCCGTGCGGCGGGAGAAATGCCGCCTGTGCCGTCTGAAAACGCCGTGCCCGATCCACGCGCCGGTCGTCCGGCCGTAGGGCGCCCGGATCAGGCCGGTTCGGGCCGTCGCGTCCGACCGCGGATCGGCCGGCCCCCGTGGATCGCGCCGACGGGGCAGTAGGGAACGCACCACCCGCACTCCGTGCAGTTCGGCAGGACCTCGAGCTGGGTCGGGGTCAACCGCATCGCGTCCGGCGGACAGACGCCCACGCACAGACCGCACAGGACGCAGACGGCGGGGTCGACCTCGACCATCGACGTTCCCCGGTCCGGCGCAGGTCCCGATCAGGTGGCCGCGGCCGACGGCTCCGGGTGGAGCGCCCGGCCCAGGGCCACGAACCCGGTCAGCGCGCACTTCAGGCGCGCGGGCGAGAGCGGGATCCCGAGCTGCTGCAGCACGTCGTCCCGCGTCAATCGCTCGGCGTCCGAGAGCGGAAGGCCGGCCAGGCGTTCCGTCAGCATCGAGGCGCTCGCCACGCTGATCGCGCAACCGTCCCCTTCGAACCGAACGGCGTCGATCTTCTGGTGGGCGGCGTCCAGCTTTAGACGGACGGTGATGTGGTCGCCGCAGAGGGGATTCGATTCCTCCCCGACCCGGTCCGCGCCGTCGAGCGGGCCGAAATTCTTCGGCGAGCGGTAGTGCTGGAGGATGACCTCCTGGTACATGTCGTAGGCCATTGGGACCGTCCGAGGAACGAGTACTCGCCGCGCGTATAAGTCGGCGTGGTTCCCTCGCGGCCGCCCCCCGACGCGCTCGCCGTACGGCCCGCCTCCCCGTTCATCTTATAAACACGTCCCCGTGTGTAAATCCGATGGCGGCTTCGGCCCCCCGGTTCGAGGAGTGGCTCTCGCTCGATCGGGTCCACGACCTCTCCCGTTCGCTGGCCGATCCGACCCCCGTGGCTGCGGGCCGGGACGACGCGTTCGACCGCTTCCGTCGCCTCCCGATCGAGCCGAATCCGCTCTACCGCGGGTACGGATACTTCACCGGGGTCGACCTCGCGGGAGTCGATCCCCTGGTCCGGGGGCCGGCCGTTCCCCTGCCGCCGGCCCTCGAGGGCGCGATTCGGGCGGTCCACGACGCCGCGGGCACGCGGCTCTCCCTCCCCGACTCCCTGCGAGACCTCGGCGTGCGCCTCCTGCCCCTCGAGCGGGTCTGGTCGTCCGATCCGGATCTTGTGGCCCAATTCCAGCGGGGCCTCGAGGAGCCGACCGACCGGCTGTCCGCGCTGGCGGTCGCGCTCCTCAATCGGGGATACCGCCTCGAACTTCCGGACGGGATGCGAACCCCCGTCCGCGTCCAGGAGTTCTCGGTCCTGTCGGCGCCGCACGAGTCCCTCTCGGTGCGCCGCTCGATCCGCACCGGGACGGGCGCGCAGTTGCTCTTCAGTGAGGAGGTCTTCTCGGCCCCCGGTGGGGGCCCCGAGCAGCGGCTCTACGCCTCCAGTACCGACCTGGACCTCGGTGCGGACTCCAAGACCGTCGCGCTGACCGTCCACGCTCCGGACCTGCGGGCCGTGTCGGTCTACCGTCGGACGGCGACCACCGGCCCCAACGCGCGCCTCGCGTGGCTGTGGAACGGGCTGGGGGGCTTCCGGACGAAGATGCGCAACCAGACGTCGCTGGTCGGCGCCGGGGCCAAGGTCGAGGATCTCCAGACGTTCTACGGCGCCCGCGACCAGTCGTACGACAGCTCGGTCGACCTGACCCACGTCGCGACGGACACGCACGGCCAATCGATCACCCGCGGGGTCTTCACCGATCAGGCGCGCGGGATGAGCCGCGGACTGGTCCGCATCGAGCACCCGGCGCGCAAGACGATCAGTTTCATCTCGGAACACGCGATGCTGCTCTCCCGCGGCGCGCGGTCCGACACGATCCCGATCCTCGAGATCCTCTGCCGCGACGTGAAGGCGACGCACTCGACCTCCGTCGCGCCGGTCGATCCGGAGAAGGTCTTCTACCTGGAGTCCCGCGGGATGACCGAGTCGGACGCGGTCCGTGCGATCGGGGAGGGCTTCCTCTCGTACGTGCTCGACCGGGCGCCGATCTCCGGCCTGCGGGACATGGTGTACCCCCACCTGACGACGCGCTGGGACGGCGGGACGATCGCCTGGGACCCGTCCCGGTTCCCGACGTTGCCCCCGCTCGAGGTGAGCGGCTCGGAGAGCGCGCCCGAGTGGCGGTTCGATACGAAGATGCGCTGAGGGACCCGGATCGCATGCCGTTGGTCCTGGATCCGGCGCGACACTCCGAGGCGACCCTCCGGGAACTGGTCACGGGGCTGAGGGCCGACCTCGCCGAGACCCTGGAGTACGTCCGCTCGCCCCGAGGCCCGGTCCGGAACCCGGCCGGCCTCGAAGCGGCCGAGGACCTCCTCCGCTCCGCCCTCGCCGCCGTGGACGCGCCGGCCTCGACGGACCGGGCCGATCTCGCCCGACGCGCGAACCTCGCCTACGCCGCGATGGTCGCGGCGATCGACCTCGTCAAGTCGCACACCGACGTCCCGCGCGTCCCGGCCCGCCGACCGGGGTGACGGCGGCGCCCTCCTGCCGGTCCGGCGCGGGGGGGCCGGATCCGACCCTGGCCCCAGGTCCGCACGGTCGCCGCACCCGTCAACTCCGTCTGACCAAGGGGGATTATACCCATCCCGCAGGTCCGTCCTCGACCATGGAGCGATCCGGGCGAATCGCCGGGACCGTGACCCGGGGTCGGAGCTGAGAGCGATGGGATTCATCGACGACCTGAGCCTGGTGCTGGACCTGCTGATCCTCGTGACCGCCGCCGTGTTCTACACAGCGGTGCTGGTGTGGTTCGAGGCGCGACGGAAGGACCTCGTGCGGGCGAACGCCCACCTGCAATCCGGGGCGGTGCTGCTCGGTCTGCTCGGCGGGTTCCTCGCGATCTTCGCCATCTGGGGCGAACTGACGTGGCCGATCCAGGGATTCCCGACCGCGACGTCGTACGACCTGTTCTTCTTCGACGTGCTGATCCTGCTGTCGCTGCTGCTGATCGCGTTCGCGGTCGCCGTGCGGATGCGGTTCCCGACCCACATGGTCGGGATGCTCGGCGTGATCATGGGGCTGGGCGTCCTCTTCTACGGGGTCCGGGCGTACCAGCTCGGTCTCACCCAGGACAAGCTCGACACCCTGCTGATGTACCTCGCCTTCGGCGGCCTGTCGATCGGGGCGTACCCGGCGACCCTCTACCTCGACTGGTTCGTCGTCGGACCGGTGACCCCCGGCGCGGACCCGCTCCCGTCTCCGCCCACGCCGAACTACCCGTGGCTGTGGCGGATCCTGATCGGCGGGTTCCTGGTCCTGGTCGTCCTGGCCGGGATCGCTGCGGTCGGATACGGGGTGGACGTGGCGTGGTCCCACCTCGGCGCTCCGCCGTAGGCGGCGGAGCCCTCGAACGACCAACCCCTTCCGGCCCGATCGGCGGCGTAGCGGCGACCGGGCTCGGCGCCCGGACCGGGACCGCTCACCCGACGGCGCCGGCCATCTCGAGCTGGATCAGGCGGTTCAGCTCGAGCGCGTAGTCGACCGGGAGTTCCTTCTGGAACTCCGCGAGGAACCCCATCAGGATCAGGTGGATGGCGTCGGACTCGTTGAGCCCGCGGCTCATCAGGTAGAAGATCTGCTCCTCCCCGATCTTGCCGACGACCGCCTCGTGGGTGA
>JASHWW010000095.1 GCA_030043855.1 Thermoplasmata archaeon | reverse complement strand
TGGCGGTGCTGGACGTTCCGGAAGCCGTCGTCGGGGGACTCCTGCTCTTCTTCGCCCCCGGCTACGCGGTGGCGCGGGCGGTCTTTCCCGAATGGCGGCTGCGCGGCCCCCTGGCGCTCCGGCGCGCGGTCGAGACGATCGCCCTTGCCTTCGTCACCAGCGTGGCTCTTACCGTGATCGTCGGATCGTTCCTGTTGATCTCGCCCGGCGGCTTCCAGGCGGCGTGGTCGGACCCCGTGCTCGAAGCCACCCTTGCGGCGGTGACGGTCCTGGGTCTGATCGTGGCGGGCCTGCGGGGCGCGTTCTCGCGACCGGGCCCGGCCGAGACCCACTCGACCTCGGGCGGGGAGACCGGGGCCTGGGAGCTGACCCGGGAGCTCGACCGCCTCGGTCGCGAGGAACGCCGACTTCGGCGCGAGCTCGAATCGAGCCCCCCGGGGGGCCCCCGGACCGCCGAGCTCGCGCGGCGGATCGACGAGATCCGGGCCCGCGACTCGGAGCTCCGCCGCCACCGGGAGGAGGAGTATGCCGAGTGACCGGGCCGCCGGTCGCCCAAGGGCGGCCCACAAGATGGTCCTCGTCGTGCGAGGGGAGCTCCGACTCACGGCCGGAAAGGCCGCCGTGCAGGTCGCGCACGCCGCGGTGCTGTTGACGCAAAAGGCGTCCAGCCGCGCCCCGCGCGAGCTCGCCGACTGGCTCGCGGACGGTCAGATGAAGGTCGCCGTCACGGTGCCCCACCTCGACGAGATGGAGGCGCTGGAGCGCCGCGCCCGGGCCGCGGGAATCGCGACCGTCTGGGTCGAGGACGCCGGATTCACCGAGGTCGCTCCCGGGACGCGGACGTGTCTCGGTTTGGGACCGGCGCGGGTCGGCGATCTCGACCCGATCACGGGCGGCCTCGACCTGCTCTGAGCCCGCGCGTTCGCCCCGCCCAGAAAATAATCAAACCCCGAGCCCCGCCGTGGCGGGGCTCCGGGGGAAGGAAGGGGTTCTCTCGGGTCCGCTCGACCGACTTAGGACGTCGGGGGCGGGGGCGTCTGCCCTCCACCCGAGGACGAGCTGTCGCTCGTCGGCGACCACGACTGCGGCGGGTTCCCGGTCGGCGGCTTGCGGCCGCGCGCGGCCAGCGCTGCGAAGATGATCGTCAGCAGGACGAAGATCCCCACGAGCGCGTAGGCGAGCGGCGACATGTACGTCGACGAGGGACTCGAGCTGCTCGTCGGCGTGGCCGGCGTCGTGATCGTCACCGTGATCGTGGTCGGGTTCGCCCCGTCCACCACGAACGCGGAGTGCGCCGGGCTCGCGTTCTGGCCCGACGGCACGACGATCGCGTAGTAGTACGTCCCGTTGACCAGGCCGGACACCGTGATCGTCGAGGACGATCCGGAGTACTGCTGGCCGTTCGTGAAGACGTACCACGTCCCGCCGGTGCTCAGCCCGGTCTCCGAGAACGTGGCCGTGTAGGTCGGGGCGGGCACGCTGAAGACCACCACCGCCCAGGCCGCCGTGCCGTTCACGAGGACCGAGCCCGAGGCGGGCGTCGCCACCCAGCCGGTCGGCGCGTTCACCGTGTAGGCGTACGCCGCCGCGCTGCTGGGCAGTTGCGCCACGACCGTGCCGTTCGCGTTGCTGGCGAACGTGTGGCCCGTGCCGTTGACGGTCACCGTCACCGACCACGCGGCCGACGTCGCGAGCCCGCTCTGGTACCACGTCACCGTCTGCAGCCCGCTCACCGGGGTCAGCGTGACGGGGACCGAGACCGAGGTCCCGTTCACCGTCAGGGTCGACCCGGGTGGCGCCGTCACGCTGGGCGGCACCACGAACGAGTACGCGTACGTCCCGTTGGTCTGGACGAAGCTGATCGTCGAGGCCGTCGAGGTCAGCGAGTACCCGCCGAGGGTCACGGTCCAGCTCAGGCCGGCCGGCAGTCCCGACTCCGTGAAGTTCACGTCGTACGCCTGGAACAGGTCCGGCGCATACGTGATCGTCACGCTGGCCGGGCTACCCGCGACCGTCACGGAGCCGGCGCCGGAGTTCCCGTAGCCGGTGACCGTGCCGGGCGTGTACGCGTAGGTGTTCGACGGAACCGCGTAGGTGACCGACGGCTGGTTGGTCACGATCGCGCCGATCCCACCGAGCGTCACCGACCAGGTCGTGTTCGAGACGAGCCCCTGCTCGTTCACCGTCAACGTCTGGACGTTCGTCCCGAGCGAGGTGAACGCGACGCTCACCGTCTGGTCGTCACCGGCGATCGTCACGTTGCCGCTGACGATCGAGGCGCCGAAGCCCGGCACGTAGCCGATAGTGAACGGCGAGGTGCCGTTGACCTGGTTCGCGAACACGATCGAGCTCGTGGTGGACGTCTGCGTCACGCCCGCGAGCGTCGCCGACCAGGACGTGCCGGTCGGGAGACCGGTCTCCGAGAAGGTCGTCGTGAACGCGTTGGACGCGTAGCCCCAGTCGTACCAGAGCTGATCGCCACCGCCCCCGAGCATCGGGTTCGTGTTGATGGTCGACGGGTTGATCCAGCTGCCGTAGTCCGCCGCCCCGAGTTCCTGGTCGTAGTAGATGTACAGACCCTCCTCGATCATGATGTGCTCGACCATGTTGTAGTCCAGCACACGCTGCGGGATGTTGGTGAGGTGGGCCGCCGCGTACATCCAGTAGAGCGCGGTGTCGTACGCCACGCCCTGGCACGCGTCGGGGATCTGACCGATGCCGGCCCAGTACTCGAGCGCCGCCCACGACCCGTAGTTCGCGTTGCCGCACGCGGTCGTGTTGTTGAACGCCGGGCTCGTCATCTGCTCGGCCGCCGCGTCCGTGTACGTGTACGCGTTGTCGGGGTAGTACGTCGGCGCCGCGTAGTCCGTCGGGTCGGGGTAGTCGGGCGCCCAACCGAACCCGTACTGCGGCATCGAGCCGTCGCCCGGAGCCAGACCCAGCTGGTTGATCAGGGTCGAGCCGGCCACGTCAATCCGGTACGGCTGCAGCGTGTCGTTCGAGAACGTCTCGATCTCGCTGATCAGGAGGTCGACCTGGGTATCCTCGGTCGGCGTCCCGATGACCGACACGATCGGCCACTTCGCCGGGTTGGACGGGCTGTACGCCGCCACTTCGGGGTCGTAGTACGGGCTGTTGGGGTTGTTCATCTGGTACCACCACCACTGAACGTTCCCCGGCGTGCTGGGGCTCCCGACCGGGTCCCCGTTGGGGCACGACGAGATGTTCGTGGGGTAGTAGTTCCCCATGTCCTGCGGGATCGCACCGCAATAGTTCTCCCCGTACGCGATCCCGTCGACGGTCAACGTCGTGTCGAGGGAGGTCTGGTACGGATACGCCTGGACGACGAAGTTCCGCATGCTGTCGTAGCTGAACCAGTTGCCCGGGACGTTCAGCTGGCCGGTCGAGTCAATCGTGGCCACGGCCGTCGCGCTGAAGTTCATCTCCATCGGGTACCAGAGCACGGTGAACGTCGGGATCCCGTGGATCAACCCGTACTTCCCCTCCGAGACGAGCTGGAGGATGTCCGAGGTGTGGGAGAGGTCGAAGCCGGCGGAGTCCGCCTGGCCCGCGATCATCTCCTGGATTCCCTGCGTGTCCCCGTTGTTCCAGTAGACATCGACGTTGGGGATGTAGGCACCGGGCGCCGGGAGGCAGCCCGTCTGGCCCGCGCAGCCGACCGGCTGCTGGTAGGCCGGGTTCGCCTCCAGGAAGTACCCCTCCGACACCGAGACCGAGGTCGCGGCGTACGGTCCCGAGCCGACCATGTACTGGCTGACCGACGCCTGCGGATACGGATAGTTCGTGGACCCGAGGTCCTCGAACGAGTCCCACGCGGTGGGGGTCAGGGTCGACAGATACGTCTGGAACGCGGCACTGGTCGAGCTGGT
>JASHWW010000094.1 GCA_030043855.1 Thermoplasmata archaeon | reverse complement strand
GCTGTTGGCCGAGCGCCTCGGTCGGATCGACCAGGCGATGCGCGAGATGGAAGGTCAGGCCGGGGCGCTCGACGAGCGGATCCAGATCCTCTCGCGACGACTCGACCAGATCGCGCGCGCCCAGGGTGCGCCCGGCGATGTGGGCGGCAATTAAGGCGCGCCTGCGTCGCGAGTCGACGCCGGACGAACCTGCTTCGCCTCCTCCGGCGCCGTCCCCCCCGACTCGAGCGTCCGAGCCTTCGAACCGATCCGCCGGTCCCGCCCCTCCGGCTCCGGCCCCTCCGTCCGACACCGACTCGGAGGAGTTGTTCACCGAGGGATTCCTCGGCCGCCGGATCCGGGAGGGGACCGTCGACGACGTGATGGACGACCTCGAGGTCGTCCTGCTCCAGTCGGACGTCGCGCTCCCGGTCGTCGAGCGACTGCGCAAGGATCTTCGCCGCGATCTCGCCGGCAAGAAGCTCCGGTTCGGGGTCGAGAGCGAGGAAGCGATCCGCCGCTCGCTCGAGCAGTCCGTCCGGTCGATCCTGACCCAACCGCCGTTCGACCTCGCGGCGGCGGTCCGCGCGACGCCGACCAAGCCGTACGTGATCCTGTTCGTCGGAGTGAACGGTACCGGGAAGACCACGACCGTCGCCAAGCTCGCCGGCTGGCTCCGCGGACAGGGTTTGAGCTGCGTGATCGCGGCGGGCGACACGTTCCGGGCCGGCGCCATCGAACAGTTGCTCGTTCACGGAGAGCGGTTGGGGATCCGAGTGGTCCGGCAGCAGGAGGGGAGCGATCCGGCCGCCGTGGCGTTCGACGCCGTCGCGCACGCGCGGGCGAAGTCGGTGGACGTCGTGCTGGTCGATACGGCCGGCCGACAGCACACCAACGACAACCTGATCGAGGAAGCGAAGAAGATCCGCCGCGTCGTCAGCCCCTCGCTGACGCTCTTCGTCGGGGACGCGCTGAGCGGGCACGACGTCGTCGAGCAGGCGAAGCTGTTCCAGAAGGCGATCGGCGTCGACGGGGTCGTGCTGACGAAACTCGACGCCGACGCCAAGGGAGGCGCGGCCCTCAGCGTCGCCTACGTGACGAAGAAGCCGATCCTGTTCGTCGGGGTCGGGCAGGGGTACGCCGACTTCCGTCCGTTCGACCCGGAGTGGATGGTCCGGCGGCTGTTCGCCGAGGACGTCGCCGCGTGACCGCCGAGCTGGACGTCGTCCTCGTCCGACCGAAGGAGGACGGGAACGTCGGGGCGGTGGCGCGCCTCGCGCGCAACTTCGGAGCGTCCCGGCTCGTCCTGGTCGCGCCCCGCGCCCCCCTCGGGGCCGAGGCGCGGCGCCGCGCCATGGGAGGACTGGCGCTCCTGCGAGCCGCGGTCCGTGTCCCTACCTTCGACCGCGCGGTCGAGGACGCGGACCTCGTCGTCGGGACGACCGACCTCTCCACGGGCCGCTCCACTGCCTACCTGCGACGCTCTGTCAGTCCCGAGCGTCTCGGCGATATGCTCCGGCCGCTCGTGGGGCGGGTCGCGATCGTCTTCGGGCCGGAGGACAACGGGCTCTCCCGGACCGAGCTGGCCCGGTGCGACCTGTTGGTCCACATCCCGGCGCGGCGCGAGTTCCCCACGCTCAACCTCTCGCACGCCGTGAGCGTTGTCCTGTACGCGACCCACCGCGGCCGCGGGACCGACGATCCCGAGTCGACCCCCGCTCCGGAGGTCCTGGAGCTCAACGGCAAGGAGCGCGAGGTCCTGCTGGCCCGCATCGCCGAGCTCCTGGAACGGACGGGCTACCCCAAGCACAAACGACGGGGTTTAATCCTCCTGTTTCGTCGCGTGCTCGGCCGGGCGACGCCCTCCGAGGCGGAGTACCGGATGATGCTCGGGCTCTTTCGGAGCCTCGGGCGCGAATTGGACCGGGGGAACGTGCATGGTGGACGGCAACGGTGACTGGCTGCGGGTCCGCGGGATCGGGCGCGAGCGGTTCGCCGGATATCTCGCCGAGTACCTCACGAGCGTCGGCTATACCGTCGAACGCTCGGAGACAACCGAGCCGTCGGAGAGCCGCGTCCGCGCCCAACTGACCCGCATGAATCCCGCCGTCCCGCCCGCGGCCGCCCAGGTCGCATTCCGGCTGTACCCCACGAGCGGAGGGGCGGCGGTCGTTTGGGAAGCCCCGGTGTCGATTCCCCCGGACCAGCGGCCCCGACTCGACCGCATGGTGCGGGAGATGACAAGTCACCTCGAGCGGGCAGTGGCCACGGAGAGCCACGCCACCGCGAAGGTCGTCCACCCGAGCGCTCCCCGCCTGCCGTGGAGCGCCGCGACGAATCCGGCCGGGGCGCCCGCAACCGCGTCGAATAACCCCGAGCCACCTCGGGGCGTCGAACCGACGGGTAGATGAAGGGGAGCCGCGCTCGTTCGGGCGCACCGGGGGTCTCTCCATGCGACTTCGGTCCGTCCGCGGCGGCGTCCTGCTCGATGCGGTGCTCGTTCTCGGGCTCGTCCTGCTGGCGGCGTTCGCGCTCGACCGGCTCGGCCTGAGCTTCGGCGAGATCCTGCACGGCGCGCGGCAGTTCTTCAACGCGTAGCGGCGCCGTCGTCGGGGCGCACCGGGTCCCCGACCCGGATCCGCCCCGGGCGGAGGACCCGGGCGTACCATCCCCGGCGACCGAGCGTCGTCTTCAGGAATCGGGGCCCGTTCGCTTCGCCGACGTACGGCAGGAGATAGAGGAACGTGCAGGGGTCGCACGGCCGACTGACCTGGGCGACCACGTCGCCGATCCGCCAAGTCGTGGCGGGCTGGAGGGCTCGATACGCGACACCATCGATCGCGACGTTCTCCCCGAAATCCCCGGGCCGAATCGGCCAGCCCTCTCGACGCAGCTCGGCGACGTTGTCGGTCGTCATCAACAGCAGGGCCGAGTCGGGGTCGCCGTGCAGTATCTCGGTCCGGTACCGGTTGAAGTCCCCCACCACCCCGGCGGAGACTACCTCGATCGCGTCCGCAGCCGGCTTCGGCAGCCCCCGCTCGCCCGGGGTCTCCGCCTTGCGGTGCAGGCCCACGACCCGCCCCTCCACGTCCGGCCATCGGGGCCGCGGACTTAACGGTCCGCGCGCATCGCCGGCAGTATCTTTATAAATGGGTCCTCGGTCCCCCGCCGCTCCCCATGACCCGGTCCGCCTACAGCTACATGGCGACATCGTTCCGGCAGACCCTCGGCGACGAGGGCGCCGCGCTCCGTCACGAGCGGCTGCTCACGTGGCGCCGCG
>JASHWW010000013.1 GCA_030043855.1 Thermoplasmata archaeon | reverse complement strand
CTGACGGTCAACGGGAGCGGGACGGTGCTCGTCGTCTCGCTCGCGGGGACGCCGAAGGCGTACATCGGGTTCCAGACGAACCCCGCCAACTGCGGGATGGTCGACCTCGACGGCACGCCGTACGCGGACGGCGGGTTCCTCGCCGTTCCTCCGGATTCGGTCCTCCCGATCGCGGCCGACGCCTGCCCCGAGTACGGATTCCTCTCCTGGCAGGTCAGCGGGGGGATCGCGATCCAGAACGGCACCGCCTGGGTGAACGGGTCCGGCTCGATCGAGGCGGTCTTCTCCCCGCTCGTCGGCCTCGTCATCGACACGATCCCGGCGACGTGCGGCTCGGTGGCGATCGCCTCCGTCGCCTATACGAACGGCGAGGAGGCGGTCGTGACGGAGGGCCTGGCGTACCCGATCGTCACGACCCCCTGCGCGCACTTTGAGCTGTCGTCGTACGAGGCGAGCGGCTCCGCGCCGATCGCCAACGGGACGATCGTCGTCAACGACCCGGCGACCCTGACCGCCGTCTTCGTGCCGACCCCGTACCCGGTGACGATCTCGCTCGCCGGCCTCGGGTGCGGGTCGGTCGCGATCGACCACGTCGACGAGGGGAACGGGGCGGTCGTCACCGACCCGTTCGGGACGTACCCGATCGCGGCGCTGCCGTGCGCCACGAGCGAGTTCGTCGGATGGACGACCGGCGGGAACGTCTCGATCGCCGGCGGCACCCTCTACCTCAACGGCAGCGGGTCGATCGGGGCGACGTTCGCCCTCGTTCCGCCGTCGGTCTCGCTCTCCGCGCCGGGGCTCGCCTTCGTCGGGACCCCGGTGCTGCTGTACGCCACCGTGGCGGTCCCGGTCTCCGCCACCGGCTACACGTTCGTCTGGAGCTTCGGCGACGGGGCGACGAACACGACCGCGTCGAACTCGACCACCCACGCGTACGGGAGCGCGGGGTCGTACCGCGTCTCCGTCGAGGTGATCGACCCGTACCACCGGACCGCGAACGCGTCCGCCGTGGTGGCGGTCCAGGGGGCGTCCAGCGGGGCGTCGCTCTCCGCCGCCGCGAGCGGGCTGTTCGCGGCGGGGGTCGCCGCGGTGGCGATCGCCGCGCTGTGGCTCGTCGGGGGTCGACGGGAACGGCCGAAAGCCCCGCCCGCAGCGCCGTCGCGCGGCGGACCGTAGGCTACGCCGCGCCCGGGCGGTCGCGCTCCGCCGGGTGGACGACCTCGCTCAGGACGCGGAACGCGTCCAGCGCATCGCGTTGCCGCAGGACGAACGTGGACTCGAGCTGCACGCTCATCAGCTCCACGCAGTTGAGCGCGGCGCGGGCGAGCGCCTGGGAGAGGTAGGCGAGGACCCCCGGCGTCTCCACGATCGACGCCGGGCTCCGGACGATGATCGCGGCCAGTCCGTGCTCGGCGGAGATTGACGACCGGGGACCGACCGAGCGCAGGACCGGGTCGACCAGCTCCTCGTCGCAGAGGAGCGTGACCGACGTCGGGCTCTGGAGGACCTGGAAGAGGCGGCGCCGGTCGGGGGCCCGGGCGGCGCCCGATTCGAGGATCCGTCCGACCAGGCGCCAGGTGTGCGGCGCGTTCACCAGGGCGACCCGCGTCCGGACCTCGATCCGGCTGCCGTGGACGACCTCGAGAAGCCGGCGCTCCTCCGGGCCGTCCCGGACGCGGGTCCCCCGCCAGCGGCGGAGCGCCGCCTCGACGGCGGTCGCGTTCCCGTACCCGACCTCGCCGGCGATCCGACGGGCGAGGGCGGTGAAGTTGACGATCCCGTAGGCGAGACCGTCCGCCACGCTCGGATGGGTGGCGATGTAGTCGCGGGCGACCTCCGCTCCGGTGCGGCCGTTCGTGCCGCCGTTCCCCACGACGCCGGCCTCCTCGTTCCGACCAGGCGTCCCGCCGCTTAGCGGCTCCGAGGGGACCGGTGCGGGGGGCGCGGCGCGGCCCAGCTCGCGGAGCGACGCAAACGCTGCGCGCGCGCGATCGGCCGGCGCCGCGAACGTGAACCGGCCCTCGGCGGCGACCAGGAGGGGCGGGACGAGCCCCCGGTCGGAGAGGTGGCCGGAGAGGGCCGCCAGGACTCCCGGCGTGTCCCGCGCGGCGGCGTCCGACTCCACGACCACCAGCGCGAAGCCGCGGGTGTCGGAGACCACGTACCGCGTCGGCACGACCCGCCGCGCCCTCGGGAGCAACCCCTCCGGAGCCAGGATCGAGATGCACGGGGACGCCTCCTCGACGTGCAGAAGGACCGACGGCGGCCGCTGGGTCCCGGCCAACACGCGGCGCAGCTCCCCGAGGCGGTTCCAGACCGGATCCTCGTCCCGTAGCCGAAGCACCCCGTAGCCGGGGACCAGCTGCAGCGAGCCGGCGCGCTCGACGAATTCGGCGGCCAGGGGTGCCAGCGGGTCGTGGGATCCCGCCCGCTCGACCCGGCGGAGCGCGACGGCGATCGCCTCCACCGACGGGCGGCCGATCCCCTCGTGCCGGATCCGGCGAGCGAGGGCCGCGTCGTTGGCGATCCCCAGTTCGACGCACCGCCGGACGCTCGGATGGTCGTCCAGGTACGCGCGCACCCGAACGCTCGCCCGTTCCGACCGAGCCGGCATCGGTCCAAGGGCCGGGTCTCACCCGGTCCGACGGCGGGGGGAGGTCCCGATGGCGTGGGCTCCCGTGCCCGGCCGCACGACGAGCGTGCGCTCGACCCCGGAGAGCCGCGCGAGCCGCCGACGGACGGCGGGCGTGTGTCGCGCGAGTGCGAAGACGTGGACGTGGGCGCCCGCGTCGTGCGTGTACGCGGCGACGGGCCGGGCGGCTTCCCGGTTCGCGGCCCGGACCTCGGCCAGGACCGCGCGCGAGGTCGACGTCAGGTAGTCGAGGGACGGTCGGGACGTCTCGCAGACCGACCGGAAGCTGTCGCACTCCTCCATGATGAGGGGGAACAGCCGGGCGGC
>JASHWW010000093.1 GCA_030043855.1 Thermoplasmata archaeon | reverse complement strand
GCCACGACGGGTTCCGCGACCGACGCCGAGGCCCCGACGGGGGGTCGGAGGCTTCGGCTCGTCGTTCGCGAGCAGAGCCTCGCATCGGTCGGGATCGATCGTTTGGAGGCGACGGTCGCGGCCGTCCGGGAGGACGCGCTGGACGCGTGGTTCGCCCGCGACCTCCGCCTCCAGGAGGTCGCCTATCTGCGCACCTGCCAGCGGGTCGTGGTCGCGGTCGTCGCGGACGGTACGGACCCGGGCTCCGACGGGCCGGCCCCGCTCGGCGTCGCGGGGCCGTGGACCACGTGGCTGGACAGCGCCGCGGTCCACCGGCTCTATCGCATCGCCGCCGGACTCGAGTCCTGCGCCCCGGGCGAGCGCGAAATCCGGGCCCAGATCCGGGAGGTCGCGGGCGCGGTCCGCACCCGGCACCCCCGTCCGATCCTCCGGTCCCTGTTGCACGCCGCGGCCGACGCGGCCGCCGCGCTCGATCGGGACGATGCGGATTCCGTCGCGGACCTCGGCGTCGATTGGCTGCTCCGACGGCTGCCCGGGGACCGGTCCGGCCGCGTCCTCGTGATCGGGGCCGGGACGGTCGGTCGAAGGGCCGCCGAGCGGCTCGCCCCGCACGCGACCGTGACCGTCGTGTTCCGATCCCGTCCCCCCGGGACGGGGTGGGCGGACCGGTGGAACGTTCGCGCCCTCCCCGTCTCCGAGCTGTCGGCGGCGCTCGCCTCCGTCGACGCGGTGGTCGCCGCTGCCAAGACCACCGGACGGGTCCTCGGGGCGAGCGATCTTCCGTCCCCCGACGCGCCCGGACCCCGCTGGTTCGTCGATCTCGGGTTGCCCCGCAACCTCGCGCCCGAGATCGGCCGACGCCCCGGCGCCGAGCTCGTCGACCTCGACCGCCTCCCCCGCGATCCGTCCGCCGCGACCCGGATCTCCGACCTGACGCGGGCCATCGACGCCGCCGCCGTCGACGGGTGTCGGGAGTTCTCCGCGGCGGCCGCGGAACCGTGGATCGCCGACCTGCGCCGGTGGGCCGAGTCGGTCCGACGGGAAGAGTGGGAGCGGGCCGGCTCGTTCGCGGGAACGGATTCGAGCGAGTCGGCTCGGGCCTACGAGCGGATGTCGGAGCGGTTGGTGCGGCGACTCCTGGCCGGTCCGACCGATCGGCTCCGCGCGCTTCCCCCGGGCCCCGAAGCCGATCGGCGGCGCCGCCGGATCGTTGACCTGTTCCGGGTCGACGACGGCGTACCGTGACCGACCGTCTCCGCATCGGCACCCGGGGGAGTCCGCTCGCGCTGGCCCAGACCGAGCTCGTCGTCGCCGCGTTGCGGCGCCGCCGGGCCGGGACGGAGTGCGAGATCGTCCCGCTGCGAACGTCGGGGGACCGCACCCGACGGACCACCGGGACCCTCGATTTCACCGACGAGATCGACCGGCGGCTGGAACACGGGGAGATCGACGCCGCCGTGCACAGCACCAAGGATCTCCCGGCCGTGCCGTCCCGCCGCGTGACGGTCGCCGCGTACCTCCGAAGGGACGACCCGCGCGACTGCCTCGTGCTCCGCCGGGGGGTCACGCTCCGGACCCTCCCTCCGAGGGCTCGGATCGGCTCGAGCAGCGGGCGACGCCGCGCGCAGCTGCTCGCGTACCGACCCGAGGTTACCGTGGTCCCGATCCGGGGGAACGTGGGCACGCGCATCGACCAGATCCTCCCGCGGAAGCTCGACGGCGTGATCCTCGCCGCCGCCGGACTCCACCGACTCGGACTGGCCGACCGGATCTCGGAGTACCTCCCACTGCCCCGGTGGCTCCCGGCGCCCGGTCAGGGGGCGATCGCCGTCGCCACCCGGGCGGACGACCGTCCGACGCTCCGGGCGTTCGCGACGGTCGACCACCCGACCACGCGGGCGGCGGTCGGGGCGGAGCGGGCCGTCGTGGCCGCCCTCGGCGGAGACTGCGACCTCCCGCTGGGGGCTCTCGCGACGGTGCACGCCGGGCGCGTGAGGTTGGACGCGGCGTTGTGGTCGCCGGACGGTCGCCGCTCGCTCCGGGTCCGGGGCACCGGTCCGGCGTCGCGGGGCGTCGCGGTCGGGTTCCGCGTCGGTCGGCGCCTCGCCCCGCACCGCGACGCGATCCTGACCGGCCGCCGTCCCACCGGCGGACGATGACGAATCGCAGCGACCGACGTGTGGCGGTGGTGAGCCGGGCCGATTCGCTGACGGGCGCCGTCGCGCATCTGTCGGCCTCGGGGTGGACCGTGGTCCGAGTCCCGACCATCGCCACCGAACCGGTTCGTTCCTCCGGGGTGCCGGGGTGGACCCGACGCCGCCCCGTCGCCGACCTGTGGGTCGTCACCAGCCGGGCGGTCGTCGACACCCTTCGTTCCGCCCCCCGCGAATGGAGATCGGCGCTCCGGTCGATCCCCTCGATCGTGGCCGTGGGACCGAGCACCGCTCGGGCCCTTCGCACGGGGGGATTCGAGCGCGTGGGAATCGTCTCCGACGGTGGCTCCCGCGAGCTGCTTCGCGCGATCGGACCGGTGCGAGGTCGACGGATCCTCCATCTCCGGTCCGACGCGGCGGGATCCCAGCTGGCGCAACGGCTCCGTCGTCGGGGAGCCCGGGTGATCGACCGGGTCGTCTACCGCGTGGTTCCGGCCGCGCCCGCCCGCGCCGCGGCGCGAACCCGAATCGGCTCGATCCCGGTCTGGGTCGTGGCGAGCCCCTCGGCGCTGGTCGGACTCCGCCGGGTGCTCGGCGACGCAGAGTTCGACCGACGGATCTCCACGGTCCGGCTCTTCGCGATGGGAGAACGGACGACCCGGGCGGCCCGGTCCGCCGGGGCGCGTCGGGTGGAAGCGCCGTCGAGAAGTACCGAGGAAGACCTTACAAATCTCCTCGAGCAGGCGCTCGGCGATGCCCCGGGCCCGCGCTCCCGCACCCGCTGAGGCGGGCGGGGAGCGACCCCGGCGGCTTCGCTCGTCCCCGGCGATCCGCGGACTCGTCGCGGAGACGGACGTCCGTCCCTCCCGGCTCGTGATGCCGTTGTTCGTGGCGAGCCACCCCTCCGCGGCGCCCCCGGGCCTGCCGGCGTTGGGACGACGGACGGCCGAGGCGACGGCCGTCGAGGCCGGGCGTCTCGCCAAGGCCGGCGTCCGGAACGTGCTCCTCTTCGGCATCCCCGACCGCAAGTCGCCCGACGGCCGGGCGGCGTGGGACCCGAAAGGTCCGGTCCCCTCCGCGATCCGTGCGATCAAGGCGTCCCATCCGGACGTCGGTGTCCTCGCCGACGTCTGCTTGTGCGAGTACACCGACCACGGACACTGCGGCGTCGTCGTCGACGGGACGGTCGACAACGACCGGACCCTGCCCCTGCTGGCGCGGACCGCCGTGACGTACGCGGGAGCCGGCGCCGACCTGGTCGCGCCCAGTGCAATGATGGACCACCAGGTCGCGGCGATCCGCGAAGGGCTGGACGAGGCCGGCCGGACCGGGGTCGGGATCGTCGCGTACGCGGCGAAGTACGCCTCCAGCTTCTACGGTCCGTTCCGGGACGCGGCCGGTTCCGCGCCGTCGTTCGGGGACCGTCGGACCTATCAGATGGACCCCCGGAACCGTCGGGAGGCGCTCCGCGAGCTACGTCTCGACGCCGCCGAAGGCGCGGACGTCCTGCTCGTGAAGCCGGCCCTCCCGTGCCTCGACATCATCGCCGAGGCCCGGGCGACGTTCGACCTCCCGATCGCCGCGTACCAGGTGAGCGGAGAGTACGCGATGCTCCGCGCGGCGGCCGACGCGGGACGGTTGCGGGAAGCGGACGCCGTGGCCGAAACGCTCGGCGCGATCCGTCGTGCGGGGGCGGACTTCGTCGTGAGCTACTTCGCGGGCAGCTACGTGCCGGGTCCGGACGGAGGACCGTGACCGACGCCCCGACCGCGCGACCGGACGGCGAGGAGGGACCGCGGCATTTCGTCCGGTACGTCTTCTGGGCGATCCGGCCGGAATGGCGGCGGAGCCCCGAGGCCGAACGACGTCGCGACCTCGACGACTTCGACCGTCGGGTGAGCGCTCCGCCCGCCGATCTCGTGGTCCGGACCTACTCTCTGGTGGGGACACGGTCCGGCGTCCACGGGTTGCTCTGGCTCTCCGGTCCCCGCCTCGCGGCGTTCCAGGAGTACGAGGCGCGACTCTGGGGCGGGGGCCTGGGGGGCTACCTCGACTTCCCGTACGGGTACTTCGGGATGGGGCGGCCGTCGGAGTATCTCGGAGGTCACGCGCACCCGGGCCAAGAGTCGGCGGCCGTTCGACCGGCCGGCAAACCGTACCTCTTCGTCTACCCGTTCGTCAAGAAACGGGAGTGGTACGGGCTCTCCTTCGAGGAGCGGCGGCGGGTCATGGGCGAGCACTTCCGGATCGGCCACCTTTACCCGAACGTCGAGATCCACACGGGCTACTCCTTCGGCCTCGACGATGCGGAGTTCATCCTCGCGTTCGAGGGGGACTCGCCGGCGGAGTTCCTCGACCTCGTCCACGCCCTCCGTCCCTCCGAGGCGAGCCGGTACACCGCGCTGGAGACCCCGATCTTCACCTGCCTCGCGGTCCCCCCGCGCCGCATGATCGACCTCGCCGCCGGTCTCCCGTGACCGGACGCGGCGGGGGCCCCCGCTCGCGCCGGGCGTTCCGCCGGGCCGAGCGCCGGCTGGTCGGGGGCGTCGACAGTCCGGTCCGGTCGTTCCGCGCCGTCGGGGGAACGCCGGTCTTCTTCGCGCGAGGTCGGGGAGCGCAGCTGTGGGACCTGGACGGCCGCCGCTACGTCGACCTGGTCGGGTCGTGGGGAGCCGCGATCCTCGGACACGCCCCTTCCCCGGTCGTCCGCGCCGTCCGCGAGGCGGCCGGACGCGGGTTGTCGTTCGGCGCCCCGACGGAGCTCGAGCACGAACTCGCGGAGCGGATCGCGGCCGCCGTACCGGGCGTCCAACGGATCCGCTTCGTGACGTCCGGGACCGAAGCGGTCATGTCCGCGGTCCGCGCCGCGCGCGGGTTCACCAGTCGTGCGAAGGTCGTGAAATTCGCGGGGGGGTACCACGGTCACTCGGACGGACTCCTGGCCCGTGCCGGCTCCGGCGTCGCGACGGCCGCGATCGCGGACTCGGCCGGCGTGCCCGCCTCGATCGTCGCCGACACGATCGTGCTCCCGTACAACGACCTCGACGCCGCGACCGAACGGTTCGCCCGCGACGGTGCGTCGATCGCCGCCGTCGTCGTCGAGCCGGTCGCCGCGAACATGAACCTGGTACCGCCCCTCCCCGGGTTCCTGTCGGGGATCGGCCGGCTGGCGGCCGACGCCGGCGCGCTCGTGATCGCCGACGAAGTGATCACCGGCTTCCGGCTGCGGCGGGGAGCGGTCGCTCCGGAATACGGACTGCGCCCCGACCTCCTCACCTTCGGGAAGGTGATCGGCGGAGGGATGCCGGTCGGCGCGTACGGGGGACGCCGTGACGTGATGGAGACGGTCGCTCCCCTCGGGCCCGTCTACCAGGCCGGCACGCTCGCGGGGAGCCCGGTGGCGATGGCCGCGGGAGCCGCGACGCTCGACGCGTTGACCCCGGCCGTGTATCGGCGTCTCGACCGCACTTCCGCCGAGATCGCCCGGTCGTGGACCGAGCGGGCCGGGGCGGCCGGCGTGGACGACCTGCAGCTCGCGCGGGTCGGCTCCCTGCTCGGCGTGGCCTTCGCGGAGGGGTCGCCCCGCACGTACGAGGCGGCGCTCGCCGTCGACCGGCGCCGGTACGCCCGGTTCTTCCACGCGATGCTGGCCGAAGGCGTCTACCTTCCGCCCTCGCCGCTGGAGACGACCTTCGTTTCCGCCGCGATCGGCCCGCAGGAGACGGAGACGCTCGACCGGGCGGCCGCCCGGTCGTTCCGGTCGCTCGGGGGATCGCGATGAACCGCCGCGACCGCCTCGGGCGGGCGCTCCGCGGAGAGTCGGTCGACGTCGTCCCCGTCTGGCTGATGCGCCAGGCCGGCCGGCACCTGCCCGGGTACCGCGCCTTGCGCGAGCGGCACGAGATCCTCGAGATCGCCCGGACGCCCGCGCTCGCCGCGGACGTGACGATCGAGCCGCTCGCGCGCTACGACCTCGACGCCGGCGTCGTCTTCGCGGACATCACGATCCCGTTCTTCGGGCTGGGCGTCGACTTCCGCATCGATCCGGGTGTCGGACCGGTGATCGCGCGCCCGCTTCGCGGTCCGGCGGACGTCGACGCGCTCCGGGCGTTCTCTGCCGAGCGGGATGCGGGGTTCGTCGGGGGAGCGATCCGGGAGTTCCGCGAACGGCGCCCGGACCGTCCGATCGTCGGATTCGCGGGGGCGCCGTTCACGCTCGCGAGCTACCTCGTCGAGGGTCGTCCGTCCCGCGAACTGCCCGAGACCCGGCGGATGCTCCTGGGCGACCCCGCGACGTTCGGCCGGCTCCTCGACCGGCTGACCGAGCCGACGATCGAATACCTGACGATGCAGGCGCGGGCCGGCGCGGAGGCGCTGCAGCTGTTCGACACCTGGGTCGGGCAACTCTCCCGCAGAACCTTTGAGACGGTGGTGCTCCCCCGCCTCCGCACGGTGTTCGACGCGCTCGTCCCCCTGCGCTTGCCGACGATCTACTTCAGCACGGGGTCGGACCATCTCCTCGAGCTCGCCGCGACGTCCCACGCCACGGCGCTGAGCGTCGACTGGCGGGTCCCGCTCGGGGCCGTCCGACGGCGCGTCGGTCCGGACCTCGCGCTGCAGGGGAACCTCGACCCGATGGCGTTGCTCACCGACGTGCCGACCGTCCGCCGGATGGTCCGGGACGTCCTGGACGAGATCCCGGACCATCGGGGCCACGTCTTCAATCTCGGCCACGGTGTCCCTCCCGATGCCAGGATGGAGTGCGTCGACGCCGTGGTGACCGCCGTGCACGAATTCTCGGCCGGAGGCGCCCCGTGACGGCGAGCACCCTGCCGGACGGGACCGGGGTTCTCCTGATGGGGTACGGGAGCCCGGCCGGTCCCGAGGACCTACCGGGGTACCTCGCGGAAGTGATCGGCCACCCGCCGAGCCCTGCCCTGGTCGCGGAGTACGCGCGCCGGTACGAATCGATCGGCTGGTCGCCGCAGTTGCGGATCATCACCTCGCTGCGCGCGAAGCTGGCCGCGCGCCTCGCCCGCGATGGACCGTCTCCCCCGGTCTACCTCGGCACGAAGCACTGGACGCCCCACGCCGCGGACGCCGTCGTCGAGGCGGCGAAGGCCGGGGTCCGTCGGCTCATCGCGGTCCCGCTCTCGCCGTACGCTTCGCCCTGGATCCTCGCCCCGTACCGGCGGTCGATCGAGGCAGGTCGGCAGCGCGCGAACGCCCCGATCGAGGTCGAACTGCGCAGCGGCTGGCACACCAACCCGCACTGGATCGGGTACTGGTCGGACGCGATCCACCGGGAACTCGCCCGGCTGCCGGACGGCACGGTCGTGCTCCTCTCCGCCCACAGCCTGCCGGCGCGCCACCGGGACGCCGGCGACCCGTACCCGACGATCGTTACCGACACGGCCGACCGGATCGCGGCGGCGGCGCATCCCCCGTTCTGGGACTTCACGTACCAGAGCCCCGGCAACGACACGGAACCGTGGCTGACCCCCGACATCACCGACAAGATGGTCGAGTGGCGGGAGAAGGGACACCCGGAGCAGCTCGTCGCGCCGTTCGGGTTCGTCTTCGAGCACCTGGAGGTGCTCTACGACCTGGATCGAGTCGTTCGCGACTTCGCCGGCCGGCAGTCGGTCGGCTACCACCGGGTCCCGATGCCGAACGACGACGACCGGCTGGTCGAGGCGCTCCGGGACGTCGTGCTCGGCCCGGGGTGATCGGGGAGCGGGGGTGTTTCACGCCCTCCCGTGCGGGACTCTTCCACTCCCCGCCGGTTCGACGGTCGGACAACCATGAGCGGAGAAGTGGTGCATTTCGAGATCCCGGCGGACGATCCCCAACGCGCGAGCCAGTTCTACGCGGCCACCTTCGGTTGGAAGGGCGTCGACGTTCCGAACATGGAATACAACATGGTCCAGACCGGACCGGTGGACGCGGAGTCGATGCCGACGCGGCCCGGCTACATCGGCGGGGGGATCGCGAAGCGCGGCGGTCCGCTGGCCCACCCGGTGGTCACGATCATGGTCGACGAGATCACGGTCGCCGAGCAGGCGGTCGAGAAGCACGGCGGGAAGGTCCTGGTGAAGAAGCAACCGATCGGCGACGGCACCATCGGGTACTCCGCGTACTTCCGGGACACGGAAGGGAACGTGATCGGCCTCTTCCAGGCGGCGAAGCCGTAGGGACGGTCCGGACTCCCGGTCGCGGTTCCCCCCTCCCGCTGGGACGCTTCGAGAGACGGCCGGCCACCCTCGGCGAAGGGTAGTTATCCCGCCGGGCGGCATCCCGGCTCCCCGGGGCCTCGGCGCACCCGGGCCCCCATGAGCGCCCCGAAGCTACGCGGCGACCCGATCCCCGAGCCATCCGGCCGGTCCTCCGAACCGGAGCCGGTGCGTGTCGCCGCCGGGGTGCCGGACGACCTGGCCGCCGTTCTCTCGAGCGAGGCCCTCGATCTCGTGGGCGAGCTGGTCCGGCGGTTCGGCGCGCGGCGCCGGACCCTCCTGGCGGCGCGGGCCCGCTTCCGGGAGGCGATCGTCGCGGGCCACCGCCCGAACTTCCTCGAGGAGAGCCGGTCGCTCCGCGAGGCCGACTGGCGGGTCGCCCCGCCGCCGCCGGACCTCGTCGACCGGCGCGTCGAGATCACGGGACCGGTCGACCGGAAGACGATCATCAACGCGCTCAACTCCGGCGCGTCCGCCTTCATGGCCGATTTCGAGGACGCCCACTCCCCGACGTGGCTCGGCACGGTGCGCGGCCAGGCGAACCTCCGCGACGCCGTGCGTCGGACGATCGCCTGGACGAGCCCGGACGGCCGGGAGTATCGGCTCGGCCCGACCCCGGCGACGCTGCTGGTCCGCCCCCGCGGCTGGCACCTCGAGGAGCGGCACCTCACCCTCGCGGGCGAGCCGCTGCCCGCGAGCCTCGTCGACTTCGGGTTGTTCTTCGCCCACAACGCGCGGGAGCTGGTCGCGCGCGGCACCGGGCCCTACGTCTACCTGCCGAAGCTCGAGCACTTCGGCGAGGCGGGCCTCTGGGACGACGTCTTCGACGTCGCGGAGCGGTGGGCCGGCCTCCCGCGCGGCAGCGTCCGCGCGACGGTGCTCATCGAGACGCTGCCCGCGGTGTTCGAGATGGACGAGATCCTGTTCGCGCTGAAGGACCACTCGGCGGGGCTCAACTGCGGGCGGTGGGACTACATCTTCAGCTTCATCAAGCAGTTCCGGGACGACCCCCAGGCCGTCTTCCCGGATCGGGCGCTCCTGCCGATGACGACGCCGTTCCTGGACGCGTACTCCCGCCTCCTGGTGACGACCTGCCATCGGCGCGGGGCGCACGCGATCGGGGGGATGGCGGCCCAGATCCCGATCAAGGACGACCCGGCGGCGAACGCCGCGGCGCTGGCGCAGGTCCGGGCCGACAAGGAACGGGAGGTCGCCGTCGGGCACGACGGCACGTGGGTCGCCCACCCCGGGCTCGTGCCCGTCGCGCGCGAGGTGTTCGCACGCGGGATGTCCGGGCCGAACCAGGTCGCGAGCCATCCGGGGACGCCGGGGATCCGGGCGGACCAACTGCTCCGCGTCCCGACCGGCCCGGTCCGCGCGAGCGGGGTCCGCACCAACGTCCGCGCCGCGCTGCGGTACCTCGATGCGTGGCTCCGGGGAATCGGTTGCGTGCCGATCGACCACCGGATGGAGGACGCCGCGACCGTCGAGATCGCGCGGGCGCAGCTCTGGCAGTGGGTCCGCTACGCCGTGCCGGTGGAGGGCCACGGGCCGCTGCGCGCGGAGACCGTCCGCGCGATCCTCGCTGAGGAGGCGTTCGCGCTGCGGTCGGAACGACCGGAGACCGCGGCGACGGTCGCTTCGCTCGCCGGAGCGTCGGTCGTCCTCGACGAACTCGTCACCGGGGCGACGTTCGTGGAGTTCTTTCCCTTGCACTGCTACGCGATGCTCGACCGGGAGAACGGAGGGGAGAACGCATGACGGGAGCCGAAGAGCTGGCGACGGAGTGGAAGACCGACGAGCGATGGACCGGCGTCCGGCGGCCGTATCGGCCCGAGGACGTGCTCCGGCTGCGGGGGTCGGTCCGCGTCGAGCACACGCTGGCGACGCTCGGCGCCCGGCGACTCTGGGACCTCCTCCGGCGCGAGCCGTACGTGCCGACGCTCGGCGCGATGACCGGGACCCAGGCGGTGCAGGTCGTCCAGGCGGGCCTCGCGGCGATCTACGCGAGCGGCTGGCAGGTCGCCGCCGACGCGAACGACGCGGGCCAGACGTACCCCGACCAGAGCCTCTACCCCGCCGACTCGATGCCGACGCTCGTCCGTCGCATCAACCACGCGTTCCAGCGCGAGGACGAGAAGCAGCACGCCGCCGGCGAGACCGGGACGTACTGGTACGCGCCGATCGTCGCCGACGCCGAGGCCGGGTTCGGCGGGAACCTGAACGTCTTCGAACTGACGAAGGCGCTGATCGAAGCCGGGACCGCCGGCCTCCACCTGGAAGACCAGCTCGCGTCGGCGAAGAAGTGCGGCCACCTGGGCGGCAAGGTCCTCGTCCCGACCCGGGAGTTCAACCAGAAGTTGTGGGCGGCACGGCTCGCCGCCGACCTCCTGGACGTCCCGACGGTCCTGATCGCCCGGACGGACGCGCTCTCGGCGAAGCTGCTCACCAGCGACGTCGACCCGCGCGACCAGGAGTTCGTCACGGGGCAGCGGACGAGCGAGGGGTTCTTCGTCATCCGCGACGGGATCGAGGCGGCGATCGCCCGGGGGCTCGCGTACGCGCCGTTCGCCGACCTCCTCTGGTTCGAGACCGGCGGCCCCGACCTGGACGAGGCGCGGCGGTTCGCGGAGGCGATCCACGCGACCCACCCGGGGAAGTGGCTCGCCTACAACTGCTCCCCGTCGTTCAATTGGGCGAAGAAACTCCCGGCGACGGAGATTCGGCGCTTCCAGGGGGCCCTCGCGGAAATGGGCTACAAATTCCAGTTCGTGACGCTCGCCGGATTCCACGCGCTCAACCTCTCGATGTTCCGGCTCGCCCAGGAGTACCGCGACCGCGGGATGCTCGCGTACTCCGAGCTGCAGCAGGAGGAGTTCGCGGCGGAGGAGGCCGGCTACCGGGCCGTCAAGCACCAGACGTTCGTCGGGACGGGGTACTTCGACGAGGTGGCGCAGGTCCTCTCCGGCGGTCTGACCTCGACCCTCGCGATGGACGGGTCGACCGAGGCCGAGCAGTTCGCGGCGCGACGCCCGGAGGCTCCGAAGGAGCCGACGGGCAAGGGGCGGAATCGGTCGGTCGCCTCGCGGGCCGACTAGGCGACGGTCACGCGGGAGACATCGGGGCGAGCCATCCCTTTTCGACGAGATGGTCGAGGATCTTCTTCGTGGCCTCGGGGACCGAGAGATGCCCGGTGTCGACGACGAGGTCCGGGGCGAGCGGCTCCTCGAACGGGTCGTCGACCCCCGTGAGCCGGGCGACCCCGCCCGAGCGGGACCGCTCGTAGAGCCCCTTCGCATCCCGCTGGCGGCAGACATCGATCGAACACTTCAGCCAGATCTCGGTGAACCGGGGGCCGACGCCGGCGCGAGCCGCCTGGCGGGACGTCTCGTACGGCGTGATCATCGCGACCAGCACCGCCACGCCGTTGCGGGCGAGCATCCGCGCGACGTAGCTGACCCGGCGGGCGTGCAGTTCCCGATCCTTCCGCGAGAAGCCGAGCTCGGGGGAGAACATCTGGCGGACCTCGTCGCCGTCGAGAACCTCGACCTTTCGCCCGGCGGCGCGGAGCCGCTCGGCGACCGTGCGGGAGAGGGTCGTCTTGCCGGAGCTCGGAAGTCCCTCGATCCAGGCGATGAATCCGTCGCTCACCGAGGGAGAGGCCGCCGGCATCGGGGGCGCCACGCCGGACGGGGGGAAAATCGTTGCCCGTCCCGCGCGCCGTTCGGCGGCCGGTGTCGCGAGCCCGCAGAGCCCGCGAGATAGACGCCATTTCGTCCGAGGGCCCTTCCATTTGTCGCCATTCTGCCGGTATATAGTAGACCCCCGAAATGGGCGCCGCCCGGTGCCATGAACGACCCTCGAACGGCCCACGGAACGCTCCCGACGAACGAACCCGCCACGGCGCGCTCGCCCCTCGCGGAGGCGGGGCGATGAGCGCCCCCGCTCCGCCCGCCAGTGGGGCGCCCCCGCCCGCGGCCCCGCCCCCGACCGTCCGCCGCAAGCAGGGGCACGGCGCCCTAATCGCGGTCGTCGCGGTCGTGGTGGTGGTCATCCTGATCGGGGTCGGCTTCGCGACCAGCTGGTACGGGCTTGAGAAGTCCTCGCCCAGC
>JASHWW010000092.1 GCA_030043855.1 Thermoplasmata archaeon | reverse complement strand
CCCGAGGTCAATGCCGACCACCTCGGCCTCCTGCCGAGGAACTCCGCTCGCGGGGTGCTCGTCACCAATCCGAACTGTTCCGCGACCGGCCTCGCCCTCGCGCTGGCCCCCGTGGTGGACTCCCTCGCGCCCCGCGCCGTGCACGTCGCGACGTACCAAGCGCTGTCGGGCGCCGGCTACCCCGGAGTCCCGTCGCTGGCGATCGCCGACAACGTCGTTCCGTTCATCCGCTCCGAGGAGGAGAAGCTCGCGGCCGAGACGGCCCGGATCCTCGGCCGGATGCGTCGCGGTCGGGTCGCCGCTCGGAAGGTGCCGTTCGTCGTTCACTGCGCCCGCGTGGCGACGCGGGAAGGGCATCTCGAGGCCGTGACCGTTGAGGCGACCGCTCGCCCGTCTCGGGCGGAGCTCCTGCGAGCCTGGCGCACCTTCGACCCGTTGGCCGCGATGGGGCTGCCGACCGCGCCCCACCCGCCGGTCGTCGTCCGCGACGAACCCGACCGCCCGCAGCCGCTGCGCGATCGTTGGGCCGGATCGCCGGCTCGAGCCCGCGGCATGGCGGCGGTCGTCGGCCGGATCCGCTGGGAACCCCCGTTCCTCCGGTTCTTCGTCCTTTCGCACAACGCCGTCCGCGGTGGGGCCGGGGGCTCGGTGCTCAACGCCGAACTCGCGCGGGCGCGCGGTGCGATCCCGGCCCGGGGAGGATCCGGATGAGCCGAAGGATTCCGCCGGTCGTCCTCAAGTTCGGGGGTGCCTCTCTCGCGGACCCGGCGCGCATCGCGGCGGAGATCCGGTCCGCGGGCGAGGACGGCAGCCCCGTCGTCGCCGTCGTTTCCGCCCGCGAAGGAGTGACCGACCTCCTGGCCGCGGCGGTGGCCCATCCTCGCGCGGAGACCGCGCACCGCCGGCTCCTCGTCCGCCTCCGGGAGCTCCACCCTCGCCTCCCGACCGACGGCCGTCGTCACCTCGACCGTCTCGGACCGCTGCTGGCGGCGGTGGAACGGTCGGGACGGCCCGATGCGGCCCTCCGCGACCAAGTCCTCAGCCAAGGGGAGCGCATCGCGGTGCACTGGCTCTCCGCGCGGCTCTCCGAGATCGGGATTCCCGCCGTTCCCATCGAAGCCGATCTTCTCGGTCTCGTGACCGACAACGCGTACGGCGCCTCGTGCATTCTGTTCGATCGGTCGCGGGCTCCGGTCCGACGGGGGCTCGCCCGACTTCTCGACCGAGGGCAGGTACCGGTCGTGACCGGTTACTTCGGCCGAAGTCTCGAAGGTCGCGTCGCGACGCTGGGACGCGGGGGATCCGATTACGCGGCCTCCGGGCTCGGCGCCCTGCTCGGAGCCCGCCGGGTGGAACTGGTGAAACGGCACGTCGCGGTCCTCTCCGCCGACCCCCGAGACGTGCCGGGAGCTCGGCCGATCCCCGAGCTGTCGTACGAGGAGGCCGAAGAGCTGGCCCAATTCGGCGCCCGGGTGCTGCACCCGCTCACGATCGAGCCGGCGCGCGCGCACGGGATCACGCTCCGGGTGCGTTCGCTCGAGGATCCCACGGTCGTGACCACGATCGCACCGGCGCGTGCGGGACGACGGAATCGCGCGATGACCGTCCTCCGCCCCTTGCGGCTGCTCCGTCTGCGGGTGCCCGGTGGCCGGCAGCGTCCGGGGATCGTCGCGGAGGTCTCTCACCGACTCGCCCAGGCGGGTGTGAACGTCGTCCAGTTGTACACCTCCTCCGCGCTCCTCTGTCTGGTCTTCGCCCCCGACGAGGTCCTCGCGGCCCTCCGGGCACTGGCCCCGATCACGCAGGAAGCCGCCGCGATGGTCGACGGCCCCTACCGGGTCGCGCTGGTGACGGCGATCGGCGACGGGATTCTGGACGATCTGGATCGGCTGCCGTCGGCGGCCGTCAACGGAGCGGAAGGGTTCAGCGCCACCCCCCGAGCCCTCTCGCTGGCGGTGCCCGAGGAGCGGGCGATCCCCGTGGTCCGGGCCCTGCATCGGTCGCTCGTCGAACGGAGACGATCGTGAGCGAGGCGTGGGCCGAGTTCGTTTCCCGATCGGCCCGGTCGGAGACCGCCGGGTACTTCGAGCGATCCGGGCCGTCGGCCGCGGCGCCCCGCGCGGCGATCTGGTTCGACCGGGCGGACCGGACCTGGACCGTGGGCCCCGAGGCGACGGCCGCGTCCCTCGACCGAGCGGCCGATCGATTCCTGGAGCGCGCCCCGCGGGGTGCCGTCGTCGGGTACCTCGGCTTCGATGCCGTCGAACTCTTCGAGCCCGCGCTCCGTCCCTCCCCGCGCGGAAGTCCCTTCCCGCTCGGGGAATTCGCGAGCGTGGCCGATCCGCACCGCGCCCGCGTCGCTCCCACCCCCCGACGTCCGCTGCGCATGGCGACCCCGGCGGCGCCGGTCCGGGACACCCTGCCGAGGGCGCCGTTCGAGCGGGCGGTGCGTCGGCTCGTCGAAGAGATCCGGGCGGGGGAGGCGTTCCAAGTCGTTCTCGCCCACCGACGGGAGTGGCACCGGCCGGACGACCTGCTCCGCCGCGCGTCGCTGCTGCGATCGACCGAGCGATTCTCGTACTTCTACTACCTCCGATTCGGCGACCGGGAGATCGTCGGGGCCACGCCGGAGTCCGTGGTCGAGCAGCGGGGGCGGGTCGCCACGGTGAATCCGATCGCCGGGACCCTCCCCACGCAGCGACGCGGCCGTCGGGCGCCGCTCGCGGCGGATCCGAAAGAGCTCGCCGAGCACCGCATGCTGGTCGACCTCGCTCGGAACGACCTCGGATCGGTCGGCGCGCCGGGAACGGTTCGACTCCTTCGG
>JASHWW010000012.1 GCA_030043855.1 Thermoplasmata archaeon | reverse complement strand
ATCCCACAGCCCGATCGACCTCGGGAGTGCCGGAGAAGTCGATCGTGAGACTCGGGGTGGACGGGGGAACGCCGGAGACGCGAAGCCGATGCTGCGCGTCATCGAGTTCGAACGGCAGCCGGCTCGGGCCGGCGCGAACGGACTCGATCGTCAGCCCTTCCGCGTCGAGTTCGACACGGTCGGTCGAGAACTCGTCGTAGAGCGTGACACGCCCGCGAAACCCCGACAGCGAGGCGGGGACTTCAAATCGCAGGTCGTAGCGACGTTCCCCCACACGGAGCGCATCGGGAACTGACTTGAAAATCCATCGGCGACGGCCGGTGTCGCCCGGAGGTGGCGCGAGATTTCGACGCCGCGAGCCGTACGTCCGACCGAGCGGGTCACGTGGGGGTCTTCGAGGTCACTGCAGGGCCTGCTCGATGCGTTCGTCGAGCCATGGGCGGATCGGGATGGTGGAGCGTCCGTACCAGAGCATAACGTTCTTCACGCCGGCGAGCCGAGCGACGCGGGGAATCAACTCGTCCAGCGTCGCGGACGTCGGGGCGGTGACCCACAGATGCACCGTGGGGGCTTCTCGCTGGTTCGGGTCCGTGAGCGGGAGACCCCACGACGAGAACGAGGCCGGATGCAACGCTCGGATCTCCTGGAGGATCCGTTCTCGCTGATCGGCGTCCTCGACGGAAACCGCCAGCCCGCTGAGCGTCTGGTGAAATCTCGCAAAATCGAGGATCGGGTCGAACATCAACGCGCCGGCATCGAGGAGCGAGTCGAGACGTCGGGACGTGGTGCGGGCGGACTGGCCGACGTCCTTCGCGAGCTCCGATAGGCTCGCTTCGGGAGTACGACGCAGGGCGGCGACGAGGCGCCAATCGGCCCGGGACATGGTGCGGTTGCACGGCGGAAATCCGAACGTGAGTTCCGGCCCGATCTCGGTGGCCCCATCGATCCCCCGAAGTTGTCGCAAGCGCCGTTCGGACTGGGACGCAGAGTCGACGAAGTAGACGGCCAGCAGCGTGCTCCGGGCCGGATCGATCTGGACCATGCCGTCGATGAGGCTGAGGGTCTCAATCGCTCGCTCTTGGGCGATCGGGTCCGCGAAGTCCATCAGCCGGGCGACCAGTCGCCCTCCGAGCAGCGCGGGGTTGGGGATCACATCGTACCCCCGCAGGAACCCGGCGTCTCGCCACACACCGAACCGACGGCGGACGGTCGCGGGGCTCACCCGCAGCCGACGCGAGATCACCTCCGGCGTTTGCCGTGGGTCGAACCCGAGGCCCGCGCTGCCCGCGCTGAAGCACTCCCGGAGGATCTCGAAATCCAGGGATTTGGACTCGCGACTGGCCGGACCGGTGGTGGAACGGGGTGTGCCGCCCGACGGAAGCGCCGAGGCTCGAGGGCGGACCCCGTGCGAACGATTCCGCGCGGGATTGGATGGACGCGATGGCGCCTCCGGGGGCATGGTGCCCTGGCTATCGCCTCCGCCCCACATCAACGTTTGATTTCGCTCGCGGAGCGAGGGAAATCGGATGCTTCGGGCCGTTTTCGTCCGATTTCGGAACGCGGCCAAGCGCGACCCTTGAGCCCCCAGCGCCACATGTCTCGGGCATGCAGCGTCGGACCTCGACCCATGTCGGAGCGATCGCGATCGGAATTCTCCTTCTCGGGAGCTCGGCGGGGTTCGTGACCCTCGCCGGCGCGGTGCTCCCGGTCGCGGTTCGAACGGTGGAGTCCCACGAATCGATCGGACTCCACGCCGTGCGGGTCGGGAGCTCGTTGAGCGGGGGGCAACCGAGCCCGTACTGCAACTTCGGCAACACCAGCAGCCCATTCCTCCTCCTCTGCTACACGCCGCAAGATCTCCGGGTAGCATACGACTTCCCGACCAACCTTGACGGTTCCGGACAGACCGTGGTGATCGTGGACGCGTTCGGGTACCCGACCGTCCAGGCGGACTTGAACACCTTCGACACCCAATTCGGGCTGCCCAGTACTCAGGTCCAGATCGTCTGCCAGGGCGGCGTCTGCCCGGTCTTCAACGCCTCCGACCCCGACCAGGTCGGGTGGTCGCAGGAGATCTCCGAGGACGTCCAGACGGTCCACTCCCTCGCCCCCGGCGCGCACATCGTCCTCTACGTCGCCTCGAACGACGACGACCTCACGATGGAACAGGCCGTCCTCTCGGCGGTCCAGATGTTCCCCCACAGCATCATCTCCCAGAGCTGGGGCGACCCGGAGCTGGACATGCTGCAGGGAACCTGCTTCCTCGACACCGACACGCCGACCGGCGTCTGCAGCACCGCCTACGTCCGGAGCGTGATCGCGACCGGGGAGACGGCGTACCTCCTGGCGGCCGCGGAGGGCACCACGGTGTTCGCCTCCGCGGGGGACTGGGGCGCCGATAACTCCGGTCTGTGCTACGCGTTCCCGAGTCCGTGCGGCTTCACCTCGGCGAACCCGATCTATCCGTCGTCGTCGCCCTTCGTCACCGCCGTCGGCGGCACGATGGGGGACCCGTACTACAACGGCTCCGTGGCGGCCAACTGCGGGACCGCGCGGGTCTGCAGCGTGGGCCTCGTCCAATTCCAGAACACGCCTTCGTGTCAGCTGAACAACGTGCTGCCGAGCGGACCGGTCAGCTGCACGCCCGTCGGGTACGGGGGCGAGCAGGTCTGGAACGAGCCCCAGTACGGCCTGGCGAGCGGCGGCGCGCCGAGCCTCCTCTTCCCGACCCCGCTCTACCAGTTCGGGCTGGGAGTCCACTCGCGCACGACCCCCGACGTCTCCGCCGATGCCGCCGCCTCCGGCGGGGGGCTGAACTACTGGAGCGCGATCCCGTCCGAGGCCGGGTGGCTCGACTCCGTCGGTACGAGCTTCGGTTCCCCGATCTGGTCGAGCATCGCCGCGCTGGCCGACCAGCTCGCCGCGCAACACCACCGCGGGACGATCGGCTTCCTCAATCCGGTGCTCTACGCGATCGGGGAAGACCCGCTCCTCTACCGTCTCGCCTTCCACGACATCACGAGCGGGAACAACATCGTCGCGGGCAGTTCGGTGGGGTTCAATGCGGGGCCGGGGTGGGACGACGCGACCGGTTGGGGCACTCCCAACGTGGCGAACCTGGTCCCCTTGCTCGCCCTGGGGCTCTGAGGGAACCGAACGGCGGTCGCATCGTAGGTCGTCGGACGGATCGCGGAGGGAGTTCGGGCGCTGTGGCGGACGTGGCCCTTAAGGGGGAAGCCCCGCCCGCTCCCCCGACAATCTCGTGGTCGACGACGTTCGACCCGCTCTCCCAACGGTGGGTGGTCGTACTGCACACGCCCACGGGACGGAGCATCCGCTCGGTGTAGGGACATCCGGCCGGGTGAGCGGCGGCGCCGCGCTACTTCGCGAGCGCCTTCCGGAGCGCGGCCACCAGGGGGTGGACCTCCGCGTACCCGTCGTACCGGACCCCGTCGATGAAGAACGTGGGCGTACCGTTGACGCCGCTCCGGACGCCGCTCGAGAAATCCTCCTCGATCCTCCGAGCGTACGCCGACCCCTCGACCTCCTGGGCCAGCTTTCCGACGTCCAACCCCAGCTTCGCCTCGAACGCGGCGAAGTAGCCGGGATCCTCGAAGGATCGCTGGTTCTCGTAGAGATAGTCGTGCATCTCCCAGAACTTCCCCTGCGCCGCCGCGGCTTCGGCGGTCTCGGCGGCCCACTCCGCCTGCGGGTGGGCGTTCGTGATCGGGAAGTTCCGGAAGACGAAGCGCAGGTCCTCTCCCAGCTCGCGTTGGACGCGCTTCACGATCGGGTAGGCGGCCCCGCAGTAGGGGCACTGGTAGTCCCCGTACTCGACGAGCACGACGCGCGCATGGGCCGATCCCTGGGTGTGGTCCCGGGCGCCGACGGGCAATGTCAGGTGCGGGGGTGCGTAGGGAGCCGACACCCCAGCTCACTCCAGCTTCTCGAGCGCCGACAGAATCCCGTCCGCGCCCGGATTCACGCCGTCGGGCGACAGGAAGCTCCAGCGGAT
>JASHWW010000011.1 GCA_030043855.1 Thermoplasmata archaeon | reverse complement strand
TAGATCGAGAGGCCCATGGCCGTCGCGAGCACGACGAGCTCGACGAAGTCCCGCATCGGGCGCGGGCGGGGCGCCCGAGTACTTAAGGGATGCCGTGAGCACATTCGAGTCTGTAATCACAACGTGAATATCTCGCTCGGCCGCGCGCGCCGGCGGCGCCTCCCGGCGCGCGACGGTCGATTCCTCGCCGCGTCCCTTAAGAGAACGACCCGGATGCGCGCGCCCGAGGCGTTCGATGGTCAAGCTCGCGGAGTGGCGAGGGAAGGAGATCTTTCGGCGGTACGGGATCCCGCTCCCGCCGGGTCACGTGGTCCGATCGGCCGACGAGGCCGAGGCCGCGGCCCGCTCAGGGGCCATACCCTTGCCGTGCGTCGTCAAGGCCCAGGTCCTGGCCGGTGGGCGGGGAAAGGGAGGCGCCGTACGGTTCGCGAACACGCCCGAGGAGGTCCGGGCCGCCGCGACGGCCATCCTCGGACTGGAATTCAAGGGCGAGAAAGTCAAGGAGCTGCTCCTCGAGGGGAAGCTCCCCATCGGACGCGAGCTGTACGTCTCGATCACGCTCGACCGCAGCCGGCGGCTCCCGGTCCTCATCACGAGCGGAGAGGGCGGCGTCGAGATCGAGTCGGTCGCGGACGACGCGATCGACCGGCAACCGATCGACCCGTTCCCGGGCCTCGCGGCCTACGAGCGGCGACGCGCGGCGAAGTCCCTGGGCCTGACGGGCGGCCCCGCGAGAGCCCTCGACGGCTTGCTGCAGTCGCTCTGGCGGGCGTTCCAGGGAGAGGACGCCGAGCTCGTGGAGATCAATCCCCTCGCGATCGTCGGGGACGGACTCGTGGCGCTGGACGCGAAGGTGATCATCGAGGACGACGCCGCCTTCCGCCATCCCGAGTACGCCGAGATCCGCGACGACCGCACGCCGCTCGAGGAGATCGCGCGCGAGAAGGAGATCGCGTTCGTCCAGCTGGACGGCAACATCGGCGTGATCGCGAACGGGGCCGGCCTCACGATGGCGACCCTCGATGTCCTGAAGGAGTTCGGCGGGAACCCGGGCGTCTTCCTCGACCTCGGCGGCACGGACGACCCGAAGAAGGTCACCGAGGCGTTCCTGTTGATGGCCCAGGCGAAGCCGAGGGCGGTCTTCCTCAACATCTTCGGCGGGGTCACGCGGTGCGACACCGTGGCCAAGGGTCTCGTCGACGCGATGGCGCAGGTCCCGGCCGCCGAGCGATTCCCGCTCGTCGCCCGGATCCGGGGGAACAACGAGAAGGAAGGGATCGAGATCCTCCGCGCGGCCGGCATCACGTCGATCCCCGACCTCAAGTCGTCGGCCCAGGCGGTCGTGGCCGCCGCGGGGGGCGCCCCGTGACGGTCCTCGTCGACGCGGAGACCCGCGTCGTCGTCCAGGGGATCACCGGTCATCAGGGAACGGTGCACACCCGCCAGATGCTGGCGTTCGGAACGAAGGTGGTGGCCGGCGTAACGCCGGGCAAGGCGGGCACGATGGTCGAGGGAGTCCCCGTGTTCGACTCGGTCCGGGACGCCGTGGACAAGTCGCGGGCGAACGCCGCGTGCATCTTCGTTCCCGCACCGTTCGCGAAGGACGCGCTGCTCGAGACGGTCGACGCCGGCGTCGGGCTCGCCACGATCGTCACCGAGCACATCCCGTTCCACGACATGCTGGTGATGTACCACTACGCGCGCGCCCACGGGACCCGGATCATCGGCCCGAACTGTCCCGGGATCGCGTCGCCGGGGAAGGCGAAGGTCGGGATCATCCCGAACGTCGTCTTCCGTCCGGGGCGGGTCGGCGTGATCTCCCGGAGCGGGACCCTCACCTACGAGATCGTGAACGGGATCAAGGAGCACGGTCTCGGCCAATCCACCTGCATCGGCCTCGGGGGCGATCCGGTGGTCGGAACGTCGTTCGTCGATGCCCTCCCGTGGTTCGAGAAGGACCCGGAGACCGACGTGCTCGTGCTGGTCGGCGAGATCGGGGGGACGGCCGAGGAGGACGCGGCCGAGTACATCCACGCGCACTTCTCGAAGCCGGTGGTCGCCTACATCGCGGGCCGGAGCGCCCCGCCCGGGAAGCGGATGGGGCACGCGGGAGCGATCATCACGCGCGGTCGCGGGACCGCCGACTCGAAGCTCGCCGCGCTCCAGAAGGCGGGCGCGCGCGTTGCCCGGTTCCCGTACGAGATCCCGGGCATGGTCGCCGAGATCGTCGCGGCGCAGGCGCCCCGATGACCCCCGACGACGCCGCGGCGGCCTCCGAGCCGTGCGTCGTCCCCGGCTGCGGGGCCGTGAGCGTGCGCCACCTGGCGCTCGCGGAGGCCCGCAAAGCGTTCCCGGACCTCCCGGAGAAGGGGCGTCGGGCCCCGCTCTGTCGGGACCACTACCGCGCCTGGAAGAAGGCCACGAAGGAGTCCCGGGCGCTCGATCGCCTGGGATGGTGAGTCGCGGAACGGGTTGGGGGACGGTGCCCCATCGGGCACCGCCCTACTGCTTGCGCATCTTCTGGGCGCGCTTGCGTCGGCGCATCCGCTTCTTGCGCCACTTCCAGCGCATGTGGCCGCGCTTCTTCCAGACTCGCGAGGACCGTTTCATCGACTCCGCGTCCGACGGGGCGCGGGTAGGGTAGTCGGGTTATAACTCCTCCTCGGCGGGGAACGCCGGTGGTCTTGCCGCGCCCGGCGCTTATGTACGGTCCCCCGCTGCGACCGTCGTGCTCGACGCCGCGGATCTGGAGGTCAACGTCCTCGAGTTCCGGCAACGGGCGTTCCAGTTCGACCGGCTCGCCGAGCTCGGCGGGACCGCGTACGCGGTCTTCTCGCGGACGGAGACGGAGAGCGAGAGCCAGTTCCGCCCGAAGTTGCTCCATCTCCGGGTGGTCGCCCCCCACCCGTGGATCGTCCACGACGA
>JASHWW010000091.1 GCA_030043855.1 Thermoplasmata archaeon | reverse complement strand
GTGATCGTGATGGGGGGGACGTTCCCGGCCCGTCCCCGGCCGTTCCAGGAGGATCTGCTCCGGTCGGTCTATGACGGATTGAACGGCCGGACCGCGGCGTCGCTGGCCGAAGCCCAGACCTGGAACGAGACCGCGGACCACCGGTTGGTCGGCTTGACGGTCGAGACCCGACCGGACTGGTGCGACGGGCGGGTCCTGCCGTTCCTCCTCGCGGCCGGAGTCACTCGGGTCGAGGTCGGCGTCGAATGCTTGCGGGACGACGTCCTGACCGCGGTCGGTCGCGCGCACTCAACGGGCGACGTCGCCGACGCGACCCGCGAGGCCCGGGATCGGGGCCTCAAGGTCGGTTACCATCTGATGCTCGGCCTTCCCGGGATGGACCCCGCGCGGGACCTCGAGGATTTCCGTACGATCGTCTCCGACCCTCGCTACTGTCCCGACTTCGTGAAGATCTACCCGACCCTGGTCCTCCCCGGGACGGGGCTCTACGAGGAGTGGCGGGCCGGGCACTACGAGCCGTACGATACGCCGACGGCGGCCCGACTGATCGCCGACCTGAAGCGACAGCTGCCGCCCTGGGTCCGGATCCAGCGGATTCAGCGGGACATCCCGGCGCGCCTGATCGCGGCCGGGGTGCGGACGAGCAACCTGCGCCAGCTCGCCCTCGCCCAACTGTCCGAGCGCGGCGAACACTGCCGGTGCCTGCGGTGCCGCGAGGCCGGGCGTCGGGCCTCCCCTCCTCCCAATGCGTTCCACCTGGTCGAGAGCACGTACCTCGCCGCCGGAGGGACCGAGCGGTTCTTCGCGTGGGAGGATCCCGAGACCGACACGATCGCGGGGTTCCTGCGGCTGCGATTCCCGTCCGATGGGACGCCGGGCGGCCTGGACGCGCCCGTGATCCGGGAGCTGAAGGTCGTCGGACGGGAGGTCCCGGTCGGCACGCCCTCCGGCGCCTCCGACCAGTACCAGCATCGGGGGTTCGGAGGCGGCCTTCTCGCGACGGCCGAATCCGCCGCGGCGGCCGCCGGGTACGACCGGATCTACGTGACGAGCGCGGTCGGCACACGGGAGTACTATCGTCGCCGGGGGTACGCCGCCGCCGGTTCCCACCTCGCGAAACGCCCGTACGCCCGGAACAACGCCCTCGCCTGACGCAACCCTTAAACCCGCCACCGGCTCGGCCGACCCCGGAGCCCACCCCATGGCCCGGAACATCCAGGTCGAGCCGCTGAGCACCGTCCACATCGAGGACCAAGACGTCGAGCTGGTCGAGCGGAAGGGGCTCGGCCACCCGGACTCGATCGCCGACGGGGTCTCCGAATCGGTCAGTCGGGCGCTCAGCCGGATGTACCTCGACGAATTCGGCAAGATCCTCCACCACAACACCGACGAAACCCAGGTCGTGGGCGGCGGTTCGGAGCCGAAGTTCGGGGGCGGGAAGGTCACCCAGCCGATCTACATGCTGCTCGTCGGCCGGGCGACGACCGAGGTGAACGGGGAGAAGCTCCCGTACCGGGACGTCGCGGTCGAGGCCGCCCGCAAGTACGTCCAGTCCGTCTGCGCCCACATCGACATCGACAAGCACGTCGAGTTCGACTGCCGGATCGGCCAGGGGTCGGTCGACCTGCGGGGGGTCTTCGAGCAGACCGCGGTGCTCTCCAACGACACCTCGTTCGGCGTCGGCTTCGCGCCGCTGTCCGACACCGAGCGCCTGGTGCTCGAGAGCGAGCGGTTCCTCACCCTGAAGCTGAAGAAGAAGCTCCCCGCCCTCGGGGAGGACGTCAAGGTGATGGGGTACCGGCAGGGCGAGAAGATCCGGCTCACGGTCGCGGCCGCGCTGGTCGACAGCGAGATCGACGACGCGACCGAGTACCGCGCCGTCTGCGACCAGATCCGCGACCGCCTGATGGACCAGGCGACGAAGTTGACGCACCGCGAGGTCGCGATCGACGTCAACACCGCGGACGACCCCGAGCTCGGCCGCTATTACCTCACCGTCACCGGGTGCTCGATGGAGGCCGGCGACGACGGCTCCGTCGGCCGCGGCAACCGGGCGAACGGGCTCATCACCCCCTGCCGCCCGATGAGCCTCGAGGCGTCGGCGGGGAAGAACCCCGTCAACCACGTCGGGAAGATCTACAACATCCTCGGGAACCAGATCGCGAACGACATCGTCAAGGAGGCGGGCGGCGACGTCCAGGAGGTCCACGTCCGGATCCTCTCGCAGATCGGCAAGCCCGTCGACGAGCCCCAGGTCGCGAGCATCCAGATCCTCCCCGCGAACGGCGTGAAGCTGGCCCAGCTGAAGTCGAAGGCGGACGCGGTCGCTCAGCGGTGGTTCGACGACATCGACTCGATCCCCCGGCGGCTCCTGACCGACAAGCTCACCGTCTTCTGAGCCGTCCCCTCCGGCCCGGAGGGAGCGCCGCGTGCGGGTCTACGTCGAGTCGTACGGCTGCTCCCAGAACCAGGGCGAGGGGGCCGCCATCGCGCGAGCCCTCGACGCCCGGGGCCACCCCGTCGTCGGTTCCCCCGACGACGCGGACGCCGCGGTCCTGGTGACCTGCGGAGTGATCGGCCCGACCGAGGCGCGCATGGTCCGCCGCTGGCGGACCCTGGCCGACCGGATGCCGCGGGTCGTGGTGACGGGGTGCCTCGTGCCGCTCCGCACCGACCTGTTGACCGGTCCGGGGCGGGACCGCACGACCTTTGTCCCGATCCGGGCCCAAGCGAGCCTGCCCGACCTGTTCGACGGATGGACTCGCGGATCGGTCGTGCCGCCACCCTCACCGATCCTGCTCCAACTGGGTCCCCCGCCGGCGACGGCGGAGGTCATTCTCGCGCAGGGGTGCACGAGCGGCTGCTCGTACTGCTTCAGCCGGCTCGCCCGGGGCTCGCTGACGAGCGTTCCGTCGGAGGAGGTCGCCGCCGGAGTGGCGGCCGCCGCCGCGCGCGGCGCTGTCGAGATCCGCCTGACGGGACTCGACACCGCGGCCTGGGGGGTCGACCTCGCGCCGGAGCACCGACTGCCCGGACTGCTCCGGGCCGTCGACCGCGTCGCGGGGGAGCATCGGATCCGGGTCGGGATGATGAGCCCCCAGAGCCTCGCCCCGATCCGGGACGACTACTGGGACGCGCTCCGGGGTCCGCACTTCTTCCGATTCCTGCACCTCCCCCTCCAGAGCGGATCGGACCGGGTGCTCGCGGAGATGCGCCGGGGCTACGATGCCGCCACCTTCGAGGCATGCACCCGGGAGGCACGGGAGCGGTTCCCGGGACTGCACCTCGCGACCGACGTGATCGTCGGGTTTCCGGGGGAGACCCTCGACGACCACCGGGCGACCGAAGCCGTGATCGACCGGGTCCGTCCCGAGACCGTGAACGTGACCCGATTCTCGCCGCGGCCGGGGACGCCCGCCGCGCGTCGCGCGCCGCTGCCGCCGCGGGTCGCGAAGAGCCGCTCCCGGGCCCTCACGGAGTTGCGCCGGCGGATCGCCCGCGAACGGATGGAGGAGCGGATCGGCACCGACGGCCCGGCGTGGGTCGTGGAACACGGTCCGGACGGGACCGCGGTCGCCCGCACCGCGTCGTACCTTCCGGTCGTGCTCGACCGGCGCCCGGCGCTCGGCTCGATCGTCCCGGTGGCGATCGTCGGGGCACGATCGACCTACCTCTTGGGCCGCGTCCGCGATGAGTCGTTCTAAATACCGGCACCGACCCATTCTCTGACGGCGGCCACCGCCCGGCGTCGCCGGTCCGGTGGCGGGTGCTCGGTCCGTGCTGACGTCGGAGGAGGTCCTCGGGATCACGGTCGCCGTGGTCCTCGCGATCGCGGTCGTCGGCCTGATGTTCCTGGTGATGCGCCGCCTCCGCCAGCGCAAGGCGCAGCTGCTCCACGAGCTGAAGGACAGCCCGCGGCTCGTGTCCGACCGGGCGTTCAACCGGCTCGCGATGGCGCGGCAGGAGAGCACGATCCTCGAGCGGCAGGGGATCGACCTCGGCTCGGTCCGGGAGACCCTCGCCCAGGCACAGGCGGCCCTCGACCAGCGGCAGTTCGACCGGGCGTACGAACTGGCGCAGTCCGCCCACGAGGCGATGGTCGGCCTCCGTCTGCGGTCGACCCCGATCCGCGGCGGCGCCCCCGGACCTTCGGCCCCGCCTCCGGCGCCCCCCGTGGGTGCCACGGCCCCGGCGCCGAATCCCCCGGCGCCCGTCCCGGTTCCGATCCCCTCGTCCGAGCCGGCCCGGATCCCGAAGAACCGGGCCGAGTCCCAGTTCCAGCTCCATCTCCTCGAGGACGAACTCGCCAAGGCCCGGCGGGACCCGAGTCGGGCGTCGCTCGCCACCGACGCCACCCCGACGTACGATCGGGCGCGGTCGGCGTTCGACCGCGGCGACTTCACGGAGTCGTTCCGTCTGGCCCTTCGCGGACGTCGCCAGGTCGGGGGCGGGGTGGAATCGCTCGGACCGAACCCGGCGACGGGAGCACCGTCCGCACCGGCGTCCGACGAGGAGTTTTCCGGGCCGGTCGACCCCCTCCAGACCGCCGAGCGCGTGGCGGGGGCGGCCCGTTGCCCCCACTGCGGCTACCCTGCCAGCACGGACGACGCCTTCTGTCGCGGGTGCGGCGCGGCCCGCGCGCCGGCCGCCTGCCCGAAGTGCGGCGCGGCCCGGACGCCCGCGGACACGTTCTGCGGCCGCTGCGGCACCCGGTTCGCGCCCGTCAGCTAGCGGCCGCCGGGATCCAGTCGTCGAGCCGCCGCTGCGTGCGGGCCTCGTGGAGGACCGCGCTCGATCGGCGCCATCGGTCGATCGGGATGGCGAACGTGCCGGCGATCAACGTCTCCAGCTCCTTCAGGTCCGCGCACGTTTCGGCGGGGGTGCGGAGCGCGGCGCGGACGTGTTCGCGGACGTTCCAGACCCCCAACGGCAGGATCTCGCCGGGGTGGACCTCGCGGAGGACGACGACGCCGGACTGTCGTCCCCAGCGGAGGAGCGCTTCGCTCGTCGCGAGGCGGGCGGCGTAGTAGCAGCCGCCGATCGAGGCGTACGTCGTCCGTCCCTCGAACCCTTCGTGGTCGCCCATGATCACGATCTGCGTCGGGTCCGGGTTCCAGAGGGTGTTGGGGTACCACGCCTCGATCGATTCGTAGCGGTACGCCCCGGGCAGGAACACGAGGATCCACCGATTGTCGAGCGCGGTGAGCCGGTGGACCCGGATCTCCGAGATCTCGGGGAGGTCCCGGACCGTCTCGAGGTTCTGCTTCGAGAGCAGGTCGTCGACGGCCGTGATGCTCCAGCGGGTCGGCACGAGGCGCCGTCGACCCCGTCGGCCGAGCGTGCCGATGCTGAACGCCCGCTGGATCCGGCTCACCCGGACCCCGCGGTCGTACAGCTCGCCGACGGCGAGCCGGGCGTTGGCGTCCGTGTCGGAGGTGAGACGGTCCAGGTGCGGGTCGACGCGCCGGACATCGAGCCGGACCCGCTCGATCGGAGCGGAAGGTCCGAACGGAGGCGTAGAATCCGACAGCGAGAGGTGACCCCGGGGCGGGCGGCGGAAGTGCGCCTCGCTCTCCACCGACTCGGCCGCGATCCCGAGGAGTTGCATCTCCTCGAGCATCGGGATCGGTCGCTCGGCGTCGGTGACGCGCAACCGGGTCGTCCCCCGGACGAGTCCGGTCCGGAACCCGACCACCTCGGCCACGGACCGTCCGACCCACTCCTCCGGAGTGTCCATCACTTCGGTCGACCCATGCTCCGGACTGAGCAGCGGTCCGACGGCCACGCTGGGGTAGCCGAACCGGCCCACGAAGACCGCCGGCGGGGAGGTCCCCGACAGGTCCCGGCCATCGACCATCGGCAGCGTCTGGGCGAACGCGCGGTACTTGAGCAAGATCGGGCAGACCGGCTTGCCGCAGAGCAGCTGGGCGGAACGGCACCGTAGGCACATCGTCGGGTCCTCCCGGAGCCCGGGGATGCTCCACGACAGCGACGCGAACGGAGCGAGTCCCGGGATCGGAGGCTCGGAGGCGCTCCGGCTCATCGGTCCGGGGACGGCGCGCGGGGGTAAACCCGCTCCGGGAGGTGGTGAAACGCCGGTCCCCGAGCGGCGGCCCCAGCTCCGGCGACCGCACCCCTAAATAGCGGGGACGGGTGGCCGACCCTCGACTGGGACTGTGGGGTAGCTTGGTCCATCCTTCGGGGTTCGGGACTCCGAGACGCCAGTTCAAATCTGGCCAGTCCCACTCGCTCCGGCCGACCCCCGGCCGAGGGCCCGGCCTCAGAGCGAGGCGACGAGCTTCCGGAGCGCGGCGCCCCCGTTCTTCACTATCGGTCCGCCGTGGTACGTCAACAGCGAGTCGACCGACAGGCGGCCCATCCGTCGGGCCGAGATCTGCGCCGTCGGGGTGTGGTGCGTGAAGTCCGGGACGGTCAGCACGACCCCGTCGTCCTCCCCGAAGAACAGGTCCCCGGAGAAGAGCAGCTTGCGCTCCGGCTGGTAGTAGGCGGTGTGGCCCGGGGTGTGCCCCGGGGTGTGGTACGCGATGAGCCCGCCGGCGGCATCGACGCTGTCACCGTCCTTGAGGGTCTCGTCGACGGTGAACGGTTCCGCGGGAGGAACCCCGGGACCGTCGTAGGCCGGCTCGCACGCGATGTACGCGGCTTCGATCCAGTGCGCGAACGTCCGCGCCCGTGTGGCCGCGGCGAGGGCGTGCAGCGAGCCGGTGTGGTCGCGGTGGAGGTGGGTCAGGAGGATCTTGCGGACGGCGGTCGGCTCCACACGGATCTTCTTCAGATACGCGAGGGTCGCCTCGTGCGTTCCGGGGAGTCCGGTGTCGATCAGGGTCCAGCTCGCGCCGGCGTCCTTGAGCAGGTACACGTGGGTCGAGAAGTCGGGCGACGGGTCGACGCCTTCCACCTGGTGCACGCCGGGGAGGATCTCTGCCATGGGGACCACCGCGGCGGCCACCGCGCCGTGGGATAAAGTCGGTTGCCCCGCGTCCTACGCGGACCGGACGGCGGCGCCGAGCCGCGCGATCGAGGCGTGGACCTCGGCGGGCGGGAGACCCCCGAAGTCGAAGAGGCCGACGACCTCGTCCACCCCCGCGTCGGCGAACCGCCGGAGTCCGGTCGCGACCTCCTCCGCGCCCCCGAACAGGGCGAAGCCGCTCGCCTCGAGGGTCTCCGCCCGGGCGTGGCGGGGGTCGTGGGCGACCTTCTCCTTGTAGAACGCCGACTGGAAGGCGAGGCGGCTGTCGAGGTACCGCTGGAGGGCCTCTCGCGCGCGGGCCGGGGACGGGCCCGCGTACAGGTGGAGCGCGACCGCGACCTCCCCCCGGGCGCCGGCCGGCAGCTGCTCCCGGTACTCTCGGATCTCGGCCGCGAGCTCCGCGACGTCGGCCACGGTCGCGTAGGGGACGAGCGCGATCGAGAGACCTCGTCGGGCGACGTGCCCCACGGCCTCGCGTCGCTGGACGGCGACCCAGAGCGGCGGGTGCGGCTGCTGCACCGGCCGCACGTTGATCCGCACCGGGACCGACCGTTCGCCGTCGACCCGGATCGGTTCGCCGGCGAAGGCGGCCAGGATCGTGGCGAGCGACGTCTCGAACGCCTCCCGTTTGCCCGCGGGGTCGACCCCGTATCCCTCGAACTCGGTCGGCAGGTAGCCGCTCCCGACGCCGAGGTTGAGCCGTCCGCCGAGCAGGCGGTCGAGGAGCGCGTACTCCTCGGCGACGTCGATCGGCCGATGGAACGGGAGGACGCTCACGAGGGCTCCAAGGCGGAGGCGCCGGGTCCGGGCGCCGCACGCGGCGAGGAGCACCGGGGGCGATGGGCAGACCCCGCCCGGGTGGAAGTGGTGCTCGGCGACCCACAGGGCGGAGAGCCCCGCCGACTCGGCGGCCTCGGCCAGCCCGACGACCTCCCGGACCCGGTCCGTGGGGGCCCCATCGGGGCTCGGGTACTCGTCCACGACCGAGAACGCGCTGAGCTTCACCGGGAATCGGCCGGTCGACCGTGGGCGAGTAGATGGCGTTTCCCCGACGGCAGGGCACACCCCATGTGGGACGGGAGCCTACCTGCGTCGTGCCGATCCGAGGGGTCGGCCTGGTCCGCGGTCGGGCCACGGCCGGAGTCCACGTCGTGGAGGACCCCGTCGACTGGACCGCGGGGGCCGGCTCTGCCGAGTTCCTCCTCGCGCTTCCGGCGCTGTGGTGGCCGCCGCCGGAGGGGGAACTCGGGCGCGCGGACGGCTGCGTGCTCCAGGGCATCCCGGGACCGGAGCCCGCCGCGGTCGAAGTCCCGGTGGTGGCGGGGATCGACCTCGACCTGCTCCGCGAGGGGGAACCGGCGGAGATCGACGGGAGCGACGGAACGGTGACGCTCCCCGGCGTCCGGGAGGTGGAGGTCGTCACATCGATCCTCCAGCGCGACGATGGGCGGGTGTTGCTGCTGGAGCGTTCGGACCAGGTCGGATCGTTCCGGGGCCGCTGGGCCGGCGTCTCCGGCTACCTCGAGGACCCAACCCCGTTCGCGCAAGCGGTCCGGGAGATCCGGGAGGAGACCGGATTCGCGGAGACCGAGCTCACCCTCGCGGCCGCCGGGCAGCCCGTCTACTCGCGGGACGGCGACACGCTCTACATCGTCCATCCGTTCCGCTTCCGGGTCGAACGCGATGACGTTCGCCTCGACTGGGAGCACCGCCGGGCCGAATGGGTCGACCCGGCGGAGATCCGGCGACGGGAGACCGTCCCGAAGCTCGACCGGGTCTGGGAGCGGGTCGCGCCGTCCGCCGCGCCGAAACGATAAGGTGGGCGGGCGGTCCTCTGCCGTCGGTGGGCCGGTAGATCAGCTCGGAAGATCGCCGGTTTTGC
>JASHWW010000090.1 GCA_030043855.1 Thermoplasmata archaeon | reverse complement strand
TCGCCTCCGGATGGTCGAGCGCCCCCAGGAGGGCCCGCATCACATCGAGACCGGGCTGGAGACCGAACCGCCGCCGCTCGTAGAGTCGTTCGAGGGCCGCGCGGTACGCGGGATCGCCCGGCGCCGCCGGCCTCCCGACCTCCGTCGTGCGTCGGCTCACCGGCGTCCGCCTAGTACATCGAGCGTTCCCGGTAGCTGCCGAAGACGTCCTGGAACGCCCGGACGATCTCGCCGAGGGTCGCCTTCGCCTTCAGTGCGTCGAGGACGGCCGGCATCGTGTTCTCCGCCTCGGTCCCGGCGACGCGTTTCAACCGGTCGAGCGCGGCCCGGTGGCGGGACGCATTCCGCCGCGCGCGCAGCTGGGCGAGCCGCCTCGATTGCAACGTCCGCGCCGACTCGCTGATGCGCAGCCGCGGCACCGCGATCGGCTCGTCGACGGTGTACGCGTTGACGCCGACGACCTTCGATTCCCCGCTCTCGACCGCCCGCTGGTACCGGAACGACGCCTCCTGGATCTCGCGCTGGAAGAACCCGCGCTCGATCCCGGCGACGACGCCCCCCATCGCGTCGATCTGGTCGAAGTACTTCTGCGCCTCCTGCTCCATCCGGTCGGTCAGCCACTCGACGTAGTAGCTGCCGGCGAACGGGTCGACCGTCTCGGTGACGCCGGTCTCGTGCGCGAGGATCTGCTGCGTGCGGAGCGCGATCCGGACCGCGTCCTCGGTCGGGAGCTGGAGCGCCTCGTCGTAGGAGTTCGTGTGGAGCGATTGCGTCCCCCCGAGCACGCCGGCGAGCGCCTGCACGGTCGTCCGTACGATGTTGAGCTCGGGCTGCTGGGCGGTGCACGAGCACCCCGCGGTCTGCGTGTGGAAGCGCAGCCACTGGGACCGCTCCGAGCGGGCGCCGAACTCGTCGCGCATCACCCGGCCCCAGAGCCGCCGCGCGGCCCGGAACTTCGCGATCTCCTCGAAGAAGTCGTTGTGCGAGTTGAAGAAGAACGAGAGCCGGGGGGCGAACTCGTCGACGTCGAGGCCCCGCTCGATCGCGGCCGCGACGTACGCCCGGCCGTCGGCCAGCGTGAACGCCAGCTCCTGGACCGCGGTCGATCCGGCCTCCCGGATGTGGTAGCCGGAGATGGAGACGGGATTCCACCGCGGGGTGTGGCGCGTCGCGTACTCGATCGTGTCGGTGACGAGGCGGAGCGCCGGTCGCGGCGGGTAGAGGAACTCCTTCTGCGCGATGTACTCCTTCAGGATGTCGTTCTGGGTGGTTCCGCCGAGGGTCGTCGCCGAGGCGCCGTGGGCCTCGCCCGTGAGGAGGTACATCCCCCAGACGATGTTGGCGGGACCGTTGATCGTCATGCTCGACGTCACGTCGGCGAGCGGGATGCCGGCGAGCAGCCGGCCCATGTCGTCGAGCGAGCTGACGTTCACCCCGCACTTGCCGACTTCGCCGAGCGCTTCGGGGTCGTCGGCGTCGATCCCGTAGAGGGTCGGGTCGTCGAAGGCGATCGAGAGTCCCGACTCCCCGTGCTGGAGGAGATACCGGAAGCGGCGGTTCGTGTCCTCGGGCGAGCCGAACCCCGAGAACATGCGCATCGACCAGAGCCGGCCCCGGTACATCGTCGGGTGAACGCCGCGGGTGAACGGCGGTTGCCCCGGGTACCCGATCCGGTCGAACGACGGGGGAGCGTTGGCCGGGGAATAGAGCCGCTCGACCGGGATCCCGCCCAGCGTCTCGAAGCGCTCCTTGCGCTCCGGGCTCTTGTCGAGCGCCGGGCGGAGGACCTCCTGGGTCCACCGCCGCTCCTCCTCCGGCACCGACGCCCGGGGACGAGAACGCGACGCGGGCGACGGCACGGCGCGGCCGGCCGACATCGGTCCGACGAGGGCGGTCGGCACTATAACGCCGCGGGCGCAGCGGGCACCGCGAAACCGACGAGGTTCGTCCGGCCTCGCCGGACGACCCGGGCCCCGCGGTGGGCCGCGTACCGGAAGAACGACCGCCCGGTCCAATTCACGTTGTCCGCGAGCGCGACCCCGCCGCCGGTCAGCTTGGGGCCGACGGTCGCGAGCTCGAACGCCAGATGGCGGGGCGTGTGCAGATCGTCGTGCAGGAACAGATCGACGGAATCCAACTCGTCCACGAGCTGCGGGAGGAGCCGCTGCGCCGGACCGGCGCGCAGGTCCCAGCCGGCACGGAGCGGCTCGGGGACGGCCCAGCCGGTCGCCAGATGGGGCGGCAGCGAGACCACCGACTCCCCCCGTCGCAACACCGGACCGTGCTGACGCGTCGGCAGGTCGATGGAGTGGAGCGTGCCGCGGCGGTTCCTCCGGAGCGCGGCCAGGAAGTGCGCCGACGAGACCCCGCTGCTGACGCCCGCCTCCACGACGTGCCGGGGTCGCGTCAGCCGGACGATGGCGTACAGATCGAACGGGGCGCCGATCTGGGCGTAGAAGGTCCGGCCGGCCGCCAGATGGCGGTGCCGGATCTGCTCGGCCAGGGGGACCAGATCGGAGAGCTCGGCGAGGACGTCGACGACCTCCCGCCGGCGGGCCCCCGTCAGCGCGGCGATCCACGCGGGATTGGGGCCCGCGCCCCGGTCCCCGAGCGCCCGTCGGACCCGGAGGCACGCCTCACGGACCGGCTCCGGTAGCGGGAACGAACGCGCGGTCAACCGACCCGCCGTCATCCGGCCCTCCCGGCGGCCGGCCGGGCGACGAGGCGGGCGTGACGGACCGTCAGCCGGGCGGTGCCGCCGCCCTCGGTCCGATCGGTCTCGGTGAGCTCGATCCGCTGCCGAAAGAACGGAGCGTCGACGACCAGGGACTCGTACTCGCCGCCCTCCCCCGCAACGTGGACCGGACGGATCGTCGACGAGCGACGCTCGAGGTCCGCCACCACCGGACCGTCCAGCCGTCGGCCGAGCAGCTCGGGGGTCAATGGCTCGGCGGCGAGGTGGACCAGCCGGATGTCGAGCCCGGCCGCGATCTCCTCGCGGACGACGCGGCCGGGATCCACCCGCCAGAGCGGAGCAAACACCCGCCGACCGAACCGGTCGGCGACCCGCACGACGCGCGCCCACTGGTACGAGGAGGCGATCGCGCCGACCACGACGGGCCCCCGGCCTCCCTCGAGCGCCCGGGCGAGGGCGGCCAGCTCGGCGTCCTCCCCGACCCCCTCGACGGACACGAATCGGTGTCGCTTCCCCCAGGCTTCGGCCTGGAGGGGGACGACGTCGAGGTTCGGAGTGTGAAAGAGCATCGATTCCGGATCCGACGGACGGAGAGTGACCAAGTCGTCGACGGGCCACCCTTGCGTCTCGCACAGGTACGCGGCGTAGATCGAATCCTTCCCGCCGGAGACGAGCGCGGTCGCCGTCACGAACGCCTCACGGCAGCCCGAGCCCGGATCGCCACCGCGGGTAGAGGGCCGGGAGGTCGAGAGCGCCGACGTCGCGCCCCTTCCAGCGAAGGCGCAACGGTCCGTCCGCGACGTCGCCGAGGCGGACGGCCGG
>JASHWW010000010.1 GCA_030043855.1 Thermoplasmata archaeon | reverse complement strand
TGCGTCCACGGCGTCGCGTACTCGACCTCGCAGAGGACGAGACCTTCGGGCTCGGCCAAGGGCAGCGTCAACCGAGCCCGGCCTCGGGCCGCGTCTTCGAGTCGCGCCAGCGACAGCTTCCCGCGCTGCACCTCTCGCAGCGCCGAGACGATCTTTCGCACCATCCCCCAGACGAACGACGGTGCCGTCACCTGGATCGCGAGCCCGGCCGGCCCCGGTTCGAGGTGGATCGACTCGACCGTTCGAATCACCGGTCGCTCGGATGGGATCCCCCGACCGAACGATCGAACGTCCACGTCCCCGGTGAGGACCTTCGCCGCCCGACGCACCTCCCGGAGGTCGCCCGCGAGGCCCGGATCGAAGTACCGGTATCGCCGGCGCAGCGCGGCCCGGATCCGGTCGCCCGCCGGAACTTCGCGGGCGGCCGATGCGAACAGATCCGGTGAGACCCCGTTCAACGCGCGAAGGAGCGCCTCGGGACGGACCCGCGTGGTGATCCGCAAGGCGTTCCCCACCGCGCTCACCCCCCGGTCGGTGCGGCTCGCCACCTCCATCGAGGCAGCGGCCAACGAATCCGCGATCCCCTTCCGAACGATCGCCCGCCGAAGCTCCCCCTCCACCGTTCGAAGGCCGGGTTGGCGAGCCCAACCGGCATACGGTCGACCGTCGTACCCGAATCGGACGCGGTAGGTCGGCGTGCCCGCGGCACCACCCTGGGACCGTTAAGGGGGTTCGGTGGTCCTCGGGCGCTATCTTCGGTGCGAACGCCTCGCATACTGAGCACTATTGAGACCACTATAGTCTAAATCGGGAGCCCCTAAATCCCACACTTCGGTCTCGCCGACGATGACGGACGCCTCCGGGTGCTCCCTGCGAACGCTGGGGATGCCGGGAACCTGCCGTCTCGAACCGAACTAGGTGAGAGAAAAATGAGCACACCGAACCCCAGTGGAACGAACGACTCCGTGACCGGCTCCGGGATGCAGCGCAAGCGCTCGGGCCAGGTCGGCATGGGCATCGCGGTCGCGATCGCCGTCGTGCTGCTCCTGGTCGGGATCGCGGGCGGCTACCTGATCGGCCACCAGACCTCGACGACCACGACGACCTGCAAAGGCTCCGGCTGCACGCCGCCGACTCCGATCGAACTGACGGAGCTCGGCTCGAGCCTGCTCCTGCCGTTGATGACCTCCTGGGCGCCGAACTACACGGCGAACAACTCGAACGTCATCATCTCGCCCGCGGGCGGGGGCAGTGGTGCCGGCCAGACCAACGCCGAGCTCGGACTCGTCAACATCGGCGCGTCGGACGCCTACCTCGCGAACGCGTCCCAGACGAACCTGATCAACGTGCCGGTCGCCATCTCGGCGCAGCTGATCTACTACAACCTGCCGACGATCCCGGTCTCCGAGCACCTGAACCTCAACGGATCGGTGCTCGCGATGATCTACGAGGGTGCCATCACGACGTGGAACAACCCGCTGATCCTGGCGGCGCAGAACTCGACCGTCCAGACCCAGCTGAACGACCTGGCGAACGTCTCGAGCGCGGGGGAGTCGATCTACTACGCGATCCGCTCCGACTCGAGCGGCGACACGTTCCTGTTCAGCTCCCTCTGCCAGGAGTCGTGGTCCGGCTGGACCTACGGGGCCAGCACCACGGCCGTCTCGGGGATCACCGGAGCGAACGTCATCCCGGTCACCGGGAACTCGGGCATGGTCGCGGGCATTGAGAAGCAGACGAACGCGATCGGATACGTCGGGATCGCCTACAAGAACGCGGCTTCGGACGGGTCGCCGGCGCTCGGCTACGCGGCGGTCGGGGACAACCTCTCGTTGTCCGCGAGCGGCGGCGTGACGGCGTCGAACTACATCCTGCCGACGGACACCACCATCTCGCAGGACGCGAACCTGGGCCTGCAGCGCCTCGACTTCGCGGCGTACCAGACCTCGGTCAGCCTGATCCTGGGCGGCAGCTACCTCGGCGCGATCAACCTGACGCACGGTGGCGGCGGAACCTCGCCGACGGTGCAGTACCCGACCCCGTACCCGATCGTCAACCTCGAGTACACCCTGATCAAGCGGGCGCCGGTCGCCGGGTCCTCGGTCGTCACGGCCGCGAACCTGCAGGCGACGGTCGGCTTCCTGACCTGGGCGATCTCGTACGGGAACTTCCAGAGCAGCGGTGCCGCATCGGGGAACATCCAGCTGGTGAACTTCGTCCCGTTGACGCCCGAAGTTATCGGGCTCGACACGATGGAGTTGGCCACGGTGACCTGGTAGGTGGACGGTCAACTGGCTGGTAACGACGTGACGCAGCCCCCGGCCCCGACCCCTGTCGACGGCCGGGAACCCCTTCCTCCCCCGTCTTCCCCGGAGCCGCCCTCGAACGGTTCCCGGGCCCGTCCGCTCGCCGTGGTTGGAAAGATCGTTCCGTTCGTACCCGCGTTGATCCCCGCGGCCATCGTCGCCGCGATCGTGTGGGAGCTGCTCGTCTCGAGCGGGCTCAGTCTGTCCCCCCTGCGAGGTCCGATCAACTTCGGCTGGGGCTTCTTCGGCTCGACGTGGAACCCGGCGCAAAATCACTGGGGAATCATGGTGATGATCGTCGGCTCGTTCCTCACCGCCGTCCCCGCCCTGTTCCTGTCGCTGTTCATCGGGCTCGGGATCGCCATCGCTTCGACGACCTACCTCCCGAAGGTCGCGACGCAGTTCCTCGACCCGTTCGTGGACCTCCTGGCCGGGATCCCGTCGGTCGTCTATGGCATCTGGGCGTTCCTGGTCGTCGCCCCGTACTTCGGGACCATCCTGAACCCGTGGGTCTACCGCCACTTCGCGTTCGTCCCGGGGTTCGGAGGCGCCGCTCCGCAGCAGATCGGGATCGGCCTCCCCCTCGGGATCTTCGTGCTCACGATCATGGCCCTCCCGATCACGACGCTCCTGATCCGGGACGCTCTACAGTCGCTCCCCCGCGACCTCTGGGAGAGCGGCCTGGCGCTCGGGGCGACCCGGTGGGAGGTCATGCGACGGGTCGCCGTTCCGCACTCCTCCCGAGGCATCCTCAGCGCCGCGTTCCTCGGGTTCGGCCGGGCATTCAGCGAGACGGTCGCGCTCGCGATGATCCTCGGGGTGCAGGCGGCCTATCCGGTCA
>JASHWW010000089.1 GCA_030043855.1 Thermoplasmata archaeon | reverse complement strand
TGCCGAAACGGGTCGACCCGCGAAGGGTTTTGCCGCCGGTGCCTCGCGGGCGGTGTGACCGAGCTCGCCTACCTGGCCACGATGGAGGACGCCTACGTCCGCACCTTCCGCGCCCGCGTGACCGCCCTCCCGCCGGGCGCCGTCGTCCTCGACCGGACGTACTTCTACCCCGCGGGAGGCGGGCAGCCGACCGACCGCGGCCAGCTGGCCACCGCGGAGGGGGCCCGGCTCGACGTGGTCGACGTGGTCAAATCCGGGCCGTCCGTCCTGCACCGGCTCAAGGGACGGTCGGAGGCGCTCCGGTCGCTCGCGATCGGTGCCGAGGTCGAAGGGACGATCGACTGGGAGCGCCGGCACCGGCACATGCGCCTGCACACCGGCCAGCACCTTCTGAGCGCCCGCATCTTCGTCCGCACCGGTCGCAAGACGCGGAAGGCGGTCCTCGCGGGCCTCGGGGCGACGCTCGACCTCGATGGCCCGCTCGATGGCGCCCTCCTGCCCGAGCTCGCGTCCGACCTCGCCGCCGCCGTCGCCGAGCCGCGCCGTGTCTCGATCGTTCACATTCCGCGCGCCGAGTGGGACGCGCACCCCAACGCGGAGCGGTCGGGCCTCGTCCCGCTTCCGCCGCAGGTCGATCCCGTCCGCGTGGTCGCGGTCGAGGGACTCGACGTCTGCCCGTGCGGCGGGACCCACCTGCGATCGACGGGCGAGCTCGGAGCGGTGCTCCTCGCCCCCCCGACCGCGCTGCCGGACGGGACGAGCCGGGTCGGATTCACCCTGGCGGACGCCGGGACTCCCACTCGGCCCGGGTGACGCCGTAGACGTAAACGTCGTGCCACGTCCCGTGGTGGAACAGGGCGCCGTGCAGCGTCCCCTCCCGACGGAGCCCGATCCCTTCGAGCAGGCGATAGGACGGGACGTTCTCGATATCGCACGTGGCTCCGATCCGGGCGTACCGTTCGGTTCGGAACAGGTGGTCGACGAGCAGTCGGACGGCCTCCTTGCCGTACCCTTTCCCTCGCGCCGCCCGGTCGCCCAGAATGTACCAGACGTCCACGAACTCGAGGACCGGATGGGCGAGATAGTGGCCCACGAGCCCGATGACGCCGGGCTCGCTCACCCGCTCCACGGCGAACCGGGGCGCGAGCGACCGGGGGTCGTCCGCCGCGGTCTCCACGGACCGTGCGAAGCTGTCGAAGGTGTCCGTCGAGAACCGGTCGAACGGGGCGACGATCTCGGGGTCGTTGTACCACGCGAAGACGCCGGGATACTCCGCCGGCCGGAGGGGACGCAGCCGGACCGACTTGCCCTCGAGGACCGCCATCGGGAGGTCAGAGGTCCGACATCGGGCGCGGATGGACGGCCGGACCCGGATCGGGGTGCGGCTCCAGCTCCTCCTCGGTCGGCGGCACCGGGGGCGGTCCGTGGTCGCCGAGGACGTGCTGGAACTCCAGCGCCTTGCGGTGGCCGGTGGCCGTGAGCGAGAAGACGTGCTTCGGCTCGGAGTAGCCGACGACGTACTGGGTCCGTCGGTAGACCATCCGGGACATCTCGAGGGCGCGGAGCGCCTGTTTGATCTCCGTGCCGTCCTCCGACGCGAACTTGCGGAGAATCCCGAACTCGGTCGTCCACTGGGACGCTTCGAAGCGGACCTGGTTGCCGCGGTGCTCGAGCAGGTGCAGCAGCAGCAGCCGTTCGAGGCGGTCGAGCTCCTCGGGCATGCGGACGGACTCCCTCGCCCTCAGGAGATGGTCGTGATCTCGTAGCTGACGTTCAGCCCTTTCAACCGGTCGTGCATTTGGGTCATGAGTTGGATGACGTCGTCGAGGGTCGCCTTCTCCTTCCACTTGTAGACGAAGTCGTGCATCCCCATCGACTCTTCGAACCCGATCTGCCGCATCGCCGCCAGCACCTGCAGGGGGTTCGCGCCCTCGGAGTGGAAGGTCATACGGACGTACGTTCGCATCCGACCACGCACCGGGGGGATCGCGTGGTGTCGTTTAGGCGGGCCTTCGTTTATATATGCTTCCCTGACGGTCCCGCGCGGCCATGGCGCACCGGGAGCCGTCGGGCCCGACGGTGGTCACCGGCGGGGCCGGGGCGATCGGCTCGGTGCTCGTCGGGCGCCTCCTCGCCGATGGCGAGGAGGTCCGGGTCGTCGACAATCTCTCCAGCGGTCGGCGCGAGCACCTCCCGACCCACCCGAAGCTGTCGGTCGTCGTCGGCGACCTGACCGATCCCCCCTCGTTCGAGGCGGCCCTGGAGGGGGCCGGGACGGTCTGGCACCTCGCCGCGAACCCCGACGTGCGACTCGGGATCGAGCAGCCGCGGATCGATCTCGACCGGGGCACGATCGCGACGTTCCATCTCCTGGAGGCCGCGCGCCGGCACGACGTCCGTCGGGTGCGGTTCTCCTCGTCCAGTGTCGTCTACGGCCACCCCCGCACGTTCCCGACGCCGGAGGAGTACGGGCCGCTGCTCCCCGAGTCGCAGTATGGCGCGGCGAAGCTCGCCTGCGAGGCGCTGATGAGCGCGTACGCGCACGATTACGGCCTCACGGTCCACCTGTTCCGGTTCGCGAACATCGTCGGCCCCGCGATGACGCACGGGATCCTCTTCGACCTCTTCGAGAAGCTCCGCCAGGACCCGTCGCGGCTCGAGGTCCTCGGGGACGGACGGCAGGCGAAGAGCTACCTCCGGGCGGAGGAGTGCGTAGCCGGCATGCAGTTCGCGGCTGCCCGGACGGCCGAGACGGTGAACGTGTTCAACCTGGGGGCCATCGACCGGATCTCGGTCCGGGAGATCGCCGAGAAGGTGGTCGCCGCGCACGGGGGGCGGGCCCGCATCGACTTCACCGGCGGCGAACGCGGGTGGGTCGGCGACGTGCCGCAGCAGCTGCTCGCGATCGAGAAGATCCGCCGGCTCGGGTGGACGCCCGAGCTGACCAGCGCCCGGGCCGTGGACCGGACCATCGAAGAGATGGTCGAGTCCCGGCGGGTGCGGCCCTAGGACGCCCGACCGGCCACGCGCCGGTAGACCTCGCGGTGGGCGGCCGCCACGCGGCCCCACGAGAACCGGGCTTCGGCGGACGCGCGTGCCCGCGCCGAGAACCGCTCCCGACGAGCGGAGTCCGCGAGGAGGGTCTGGGCGTGGCTCCGGGTCGCGGCGACGAACGACGCGGGATCGGCGTCGGGGACCACGAACCCGGTCTCGCCGTCCTCGACCGCGTCGGCGACGGCCGGGCCCCCGAGCACGGGAAGACCGGCAGCGAGCCCTTGCAGCACCGCGGCCGACAGGACCTCGACGCCGCTCGGATGGACCAGAAGGTCGCTCTCGGCGTACCGGGCGACGAGCTCGGGCTCCGGGATCTCCCCCAGGAGCTCGACCGCGTCGCCGGCGCTCCGGACGCGTTCGGCGTACTCCGCCGAGGGGGTCGGGCCGGCGATCCGCAGGGTGATCCCCGTGCCGCGCAACGCCCGCGCCGCCCACTCCCAGCGCTTGAACGGAGCGACGACGCCGACCCCGAGCGCGATCCGTCCCGTCCGACGCGCGGGATCCGGGCGGAAGCGGTCGGTGTCGACGCCGAACGGGATGGTCGAGATCGGGCCGTGCCGAGGCACCACCGACCCCATCGTGCGCTCCAGCGTCGGCGTGAGGGCGATCGTCTCGGTCGCCCGTCGCACGGCCCGGCGTTCAAGCCAGTATCCCCAGCGGTGCGAGAGCTGGTCCCGATAGAACCAGTGACGGGAGTGGGAGGTGTAGACGAACGGTTGGTGACCGAGCGCCAGCCGGTTCGCCACGACCGGGGTGTTGGCGTGGAGCACGTCGTACCGTTCCGCGCGCAGGAGGCGGGGGAGCTCCCAGGCGAACGGGTACTCGTCGCGCATCCGGCGCTGCCGGACCCGATTGACGATCGCGACCTCTTCGCCCTGCGCCCGGAGCGCGACGGCGAGCTCCGCCACGATCCGCTCGACGGCGCCGTACCCCGTCGGGGGGATGGGCTGCACCCCACCTCCCACGAGGAGAATCCGCACGCGCGCCGGACGGGGCACCGGGATTAAGCCCTTCGCGCGCTCCGGCGAGCGGAGGCCGGATCGGCGAGGATGGCGCGGGTCTGCGTGGTCGTTCCGGTCCGGGACGATCCCCACCTGGTCGCCGCCCTGGCGTCGCTCGTGGCACAGACGCGTCGTCCCGACCGCGTGCTCGTCGTATGCACCCCGTCAACGCCCGCAACCCTCCTCGATCGGGCGAAGGCCGCCGCCCCGGGGCTGACCGTGGACGTCCTCCGCGTCGACGGCGGGGTCGTGGTAGCCCGCCAAGCCGCGGTCGCCGAGCTTCGCGAGGAGACGACCGTCTTTCTCGATTCGGACGAAGCGGCGCCACCCGAGTGGCTCGAGCGCCTGGTCGTTCCCGTGGAGAGCGGCCGCGCCGCCTTCAGCGGGGGGCCCACGCGACCCTCCCGGCCGCCGTCCGGCTCGATCGAACGGTACTCGGTGCTGCTCGAGGCTTCGATCTACGATCAGCTGGTGCCCCACCGCGTCTCGTACCTGCCGCTCCAGAACACGGCCTGGTCGACCGCCACCCTGCGGACGATCGGGTTCGATCCCCGGATCGCCTACGCCGAGGACCACGACCTCGAAACACGGGCGATCCGCGCCGGAGGGAGCGGCGAATTCGTGCCGGACGCCTGGGTCGTCCACGACAAGTCGTCGGAGACCAGCGTCCTTCGGTGGGCGCGGAAGCGCTACCGGTACCTCGTCGCGATGGCGATGTCCCTGCTGAAGAACGGAGAGCTGGGCGGCCGGCTGGGGGAGCGTCGTCGGCCGGTGCGGCACCCGTTGCGGTACGTGGAGGCCGCGATGAAGCCCGTGGCGCTGGTCGACGCGACGGTCCGGTGGCGACGGGCAAAACGGCGGCCGATCGCTCCGGTCCCCCCCGCCCGCTGACGCCGACCGGAGCCGCCGACCCCGCGTCGGGAAAACCTTAAGGGACCCCCCGGTTCGGCGGGGCGATGTCACCGGAGAGTCCCCGGGCCACCGCACCGACGGCGGCGGGCGACCTCGTCCGTCTCGACTACGACCTGTGGGCCGAAGGCGGCGGGAAGACCGAACTGCTCGACACGACCCGCGAAGAGGTCGCCCAGGAGGCGAACGTTCCGAAGGTCGAGGGTCGGACGTGGGGCCCACGGCCGCACGAGATCGGGGGAGACTTCTTCCCGGCGGGCATCGAGACGTCGCTGGTCGGCCTCCCGGTCGGCGACGAGGTCACGCGCGAGTTCGCCCCCGCCGAGGCGTTCGGCGAGCGCGACCCGAACCTCATCGAACTGTTCACGATGCACGAGATCGAGCGGCTTCCCGAGATGCGGCGCGAAGACGCCCACCTCGACCTCGGAACCGTGCTCACGATCAACGGGCGACGGGGCCGGGTCGTCACGCTCACGGCGGCCCGCGTCCGGGTCGACTTCAACCCCCCGTTCGCGGGGCGGAAGGTGCGCGGGCGGTTCCGGGTCACGGAGCGGATCACCGAGCCCGCGGAGGAGATCCGCGCGATCGTCGAGCTGCAGTACGGCCGATCGAAGGAGTTCAAGGTCGAGACGGACGGCAAGACGATCACCCTGCAGGTCCCCGACCTCTCCCGGTACGACCTCCGGTGGATCAATGCGAAGCCGCGGGTCGTCGACCGGCTGCGCCAGAAGCTGAAACCGCACGCGATCCGGATCGTCGAGGAGTACGTCACCCCGGTCGAGAAGAAGGAGAAGGAGGCGCCCGCGGCCGAGACGCCCTCCGCGGAGGCTGCCCCGTCCGAACCGGCGCACGCGAAGCACGCGCACCCGGCGAAAGGATCGGCCAAGAGCGCCGCCAAGGCGGCCGCGGCCGAGCCCGAGTCGAAGGACGCCTGAACTCCGCCGCGGACACGAACCGCGGCTACTTGAACGACCGAACGGTCGACCGACCGATGGCGGCCGCCCCCGACACCCGCGTGCCGATGGGATTCCTGATCGGCATCTTCGCAGTCGCGATCGTGGTGGGGGTCGTGGTGGCGTACCTCGGGATCCATGGCCAGATCGGCACCGGCATCCCGTGAGGGATCCGGTGCGTAGCGAGGCGAGATAAACTCCGGCGCGGGTCGTCCCGCGTGGCCGCCTCCGTGGACGACCGCGGGGTCTACACCGGTTGGATCGCGGGTGCGCTGGTGATTCTCGGGGTGTTCGCGGTCGGCGGCGCCCTCTGGTTCAAGTACCACCCGTAGCGGCTCACGTCCGCCGCGCCTCCGGCCAGCGGTACAGGTAGACGTCCGTCGCGGCGTCGTACGCGGTCGGCGTCCACCCCGGGATCGCGTGGCAATGGCTCACCACCCGAGCGCCGGGCCGGAGCTCGGCCTCGAACTTCGGTCGCAGCCGCGCCATCGCCCCGGGCCAGAGAAAGGCCGTGACGACCGTCGCCGGGCGGAAGTCGAGGGAGAACAGATTCCCCCAGCGCAGCGAGATGCGATCGGCGGCGCTCCCGAATCGACGCCGAAGCCGGAGGATCCCCATGCGAACGGGTTCCACCTCCACGCCCAGGACGGTCGCCCGGTACGTCCGCGCCGCCCGGAAGACGATCGCCCCGGTCCCGGCGCCCAGGTCGAAGACCGTGTCGCGAGGACCGACCTCGGCGAGACGGAGCATCGTCTCGACCGACCGGCGGGGGGTCGGTTGGTAGCCGGCGCCGAACGCGAACGAGGCGAAGACGAAGTAGCCGATCACGACGACGACGACGAGGAGGACGATCGCCACCTCGAGGTCGACGGCGAGCACCGACCGCTACCTGCTCCGCCGGCGCGCACGGAGCAGTTGCTCCGCCGCGGTCCGGGGGTCGACGTCCCGGGAGGCCACGCGGTCGAGGAGGCGACGGAGGGCCGGGTCGCTCTCGAGACCATCGGTCAGCTCGGCGTCGACCCGGTCGCGCACCCGTCCGACGATCTCCTTGGCGAGGCGCCGTCGCTCGGCCGCGGGTCGTCCGCCGCTCCGATCGAGGAACGCTTCGTGGGCGACGATCGCGTCCCACAGCTCTGGGATCCCGGTCGGCCCGAGGGTCGAGGTCAGGACGACCGGGGTCCTCCAGCCGTCGCGTCCGCCGCCGAGAGCGGCGAGCTCCACCAGGTCGCGGCGCGCACTGTCCGCGCCGGGAAGGTCCGATTTGTTGACCGCGAAGACGTCGGCGATCTCGAACAGTCCGGCCTTGAGCGTTTGGACCTCGTCGCCCAGGTGCGGGACCAGGACCACGACGCTGGTGCTGGCGATGTCCCGGATCGCGATGTCGACCTGGCCGCTCCCGACCGTCTCCACGAGGATCTCCTCGAATCCGGCCGCGTCGAGCAGCCGCGCCGCGTCGCGCGTCGCGGCGGCGACGCCGCCGGCGGCGCCGCGGCTCGCCATCGATCGGAAGAAGACCCCTTCGTCGCTCGCCGGCCGGTCGAACCGGATCCGGTCGCCGAGGACCGAACCGCCGCTGAACGGGCTCGACGGGTCGACCGCCACGACGGCCACTCGCCGGTCCCGGCCGCGAAGATGGGCGACCAGTGCGTTGATCAGGCTCGACTTGCCGACCCCGAGAGGACCCGTGAACCCGACGACCCGCACCCGGCCCGTCGTCGGGTACAGTTCCTTCAGCAGGGCGTCCGCCTCGGGGGCGCCGTTCTCGACGGCGCTGATGGCGCGGGCCAGGGCGCGACGGTCGCCGGCGCGGATCTGCCGGGCGGTGGGCGCGCCGCGGCGCGTCCCCGTCATGCGCGAGGTCGCGCCAGCCGCTGCGCGGTCCGGACGATCTCGTCGAGCGAGGCGCCGGGGCCGAAAATCGCCCGAATCCCGGCTTTGCGCAGGCGACGGGCGTCTTCGTCGGGAATGATCCCGCCGGCGAATACGGGGATCCGGCCCGCCTTCTCCTTCTTGAGCAGCGCGAGGACCTTCGGGAACAGCGCCATGTGGGCGCCGGAGAGGATCGACAGGCCGATCAGGTCGACGTCCTCTTCGACCGCGGCGCGGACGATCTCCTCGGGGGTCTGCCGAAGACCGGCGTAGACGACCTCCATGCCCGCGTCACGGAGCGCGCGGGCGACGACCTTCGCGCCCCGGTCGTGGCCGTCCAGGCCGGGCTTGGCGATCAGGACCCGAACCGGCGCCTTCTTCGAGCGAACGGTCACCGATGCCGTCCTCGCCGAGAAGGACGAGGGTGCGAGAGAAAAGCTTTCGGGTCGTCAGACGAGCGCGAGAAGGTCCAGGACGAGGTTTCCCGCGAGGAGGCCGACGACCGCGCCGACGGCGAGGAAGACGACGAACGGGAGCTGCGGGGAGACCCAGACCCGCCGGACTCCCTTCGCGGCGAGCTCGCGCGCCGCCGCCTCCCGACCGGCCCGGTCCTCTTCGGACGTCTCCGCCTCCTCGTCCGGCGCCGAATCGACGGTCGGATCCCGGAGCCAGACGAAGCGGAACGGGAGCTCCTCCGTCGGGATCGAGTAGCCGGTGAACGAGCGAGCCCCGCGCAGATCGTGGCGGGCCGCGTTCCGGATCCCCAGGAACACAGGGACCACGATCGAGCAGATCGCCGCGTCCATCAGCACCGTGAGGGCGAACGGGAGGACCGACAAGCCGAGCGTGGCGTTCGACGGCACCGGGAGGAGCGGGGTCGCGAAGAGCGGCAGAACCAACCCGGCGACCATCAGGGCCTTGGCGTCGGCCGCTCCGTAGAGGACCCCGAACTCGAACAGCAGGCGGGCGAAGACCACGGTGGCGACCACGGCGATTGCGGCGACCGGGACGCCGCTGGAGCCCACGCCGACCCGGTCGGCGAGGACCGCGACCACGACCACGACGACGGCGTATCCGGCGATCTCGAGCGCGTTCGCGTACCGCTCCACGGTCGGCCCGAACGCCTCGTCCCAAGCGAACATGTGCTCCAGGACCAGCAGACCGACCAGGAGCCACACCAGGAGCGGGACGTCCCCGCCCCCGGCGAACAGGACGAGGCCGAGGACGACGCCGGCCACCCCCATCGCCTGCCAGAGACGGTCGGTCACCTCCCGGCTCCGGAGGTCGGACCCCGCGGCGACCGCGAACCCCGCGAGCAGGACGACCACCCGGGCGGTGAGCACTCCCGCATCGACCGCGCTCACGTCCGACCCGTCTCCGGCGTTGCGACCGGGGTCGCCCGACTTAAGGGAGTTCCTTCGCCGGCACGGCCGCCTCGGTGGGAGCGGGACCGGGGCTCCGCCGGCGCGCGTCGTTTCCTAAGAGAAGGCTATTTAAAGGGTGCCCGGCTGGCGCGCCTTCGCCCACTCGTTCCGGATGGTCGAATACAAGCTGGTCATCTCCGAAAAGGAGACGTCGATCGCGCGGACGGTCACGGACCCGAACGCCGCCGGCTTCCTCGGGAAGCGGATCGGCGAGACCGTCGGCGGCGAAGTGATCGGCGCGTCCGGCTACACCTTCCGCATCACCGGGGGCACGGACAAGAGCGGGTTCCCCCTCCGTCCGAACGTGCCCGGCGCCCGCCAGGTCCGACTGTACGTCGGCGAGGGGTTCGGATTCCACGCCCCCCGCGACGGCATGCGGAAGCGGCGGCGGTTCCGCGGCGACACGGTCAGCGAGGACACGGTCCAGATCAACCTCGTGGTCGATCAAAAGGGCCCGAAGGCGCTGGCGGAGCTGTTCTCCGCGGCATGAAGGTTCCCCGACAACCCGAGGTCAACATCGGCCTGGTCGGCCACGTCGACCACGGAAAGACGACCCTCACCCAGGCGCTGACGGGCGAGTGGACGGACCGCCACTCCGAGGAACTGAAGCGCGGCATCTCGATCAAGCTCGGCTACGCCGACGCCGCCTTCTACAAGTGCCCCGACTGCCCGGAGCCGACGGGGTACTCGGTCGAGCCGACGTGCCCGAACTGCGGCAAGCCCGCGGAGTTCCTGCGCGCGGTCTCCTTCGTCGACGCGCCCGGCCACGAGACGCTGATGGAGACGATGCTCTCGGGCGCGGCGATCATGGACGGGGCGCTGCTGCTGGTCGCGGCGAACGAGCACGTCCCGCAGCCGCAGACGCGCGAGCACCTCTACGCCCTGGACATCATCGGCGTCCGGAAGGTGGTGGTCGTCCAGAACAAGATCGACCTCCTCTCCGCCGAGGCCGCCGAAGCGAATCACACGGAGATCGTCGAGTTCCTGAAGGGGTCGCCGTTCGCCTCGGCCCCGGTCGTCCCCGTCAGCGCGAACCACCGCGTCGGCATCGACGCGCTGATCGGCACCATCGAAACGACCATCCCGACGCCGCCGCGCGACCCCGCGAAGCCGCCGCTCCTGTACGTCGCGCGGTCGTTCGACATCAACCGCCCCGGCACGCGCCCGACGAAGCTCCGCGGCGGCGTGCTGG
>JASHWW010000088.1 GCA_030043855.1 Thermoplasmata archaeon | reverse complement strand
CGTAGCGGACTCCGTACCGAGGTCCGCATCGAACGACGTGGGAGGGCCGGTCGCGCGTGAGCCCACCGGCGTCGGCGCCGCTCGTCGGCGCGGGGCGGGGCGGGACCCCGGACGACTCCGAGGAGTACCGGAGAGGCGGCTGGGGTCCGCTGCTGCGCAACCGCCGATTCGTCCTGTTGGAGACGACAGGAGCCCTCGCCGGGGCTGGCTACGCCGTCTACTCGGTCTCGGTCCTGTTCCTCGCCTATGCGATCACCAACAACCTTCTGGTCGCCGGTGCCGTCCTCTTCATCGAGTACGGAGTCTACACGGGAACGTTTCTGGTCGCGCCCCTCGTCGACCGCGCCCGGGACAAGCGCACCGTTCTGCTCCTGTGCTATCCGGTCCAAGCCGCCGCGGCGGCCTGCCTCTGGTGGACGTTGCACACCGGCACTCTGAGCGTACCGGTGCTCCTCGCCCTGGTGTTCGTCCTCTCGCTGGGATGGGACTTCGTCTGGGCCGTGTTCATGATCGGCCCTCGAATCGTCGTCGAGAAGCGGCAGCTGTTCGCGGCCGACGGCATCGCCGGGGTGCTCGCGGTCGGGACGACCGTCGGGGGGTACGCCGGGGGAGGCGCGCTGTTGTTCCTGGTCGGGCCGGACGGCGGCGCGCTGGCGTATCTGGTCCTCTTGAGCGCGGCGTTTTTCGTCGCGCTTCCGCTCTCCCTCCCCGTCGAGCGGGCACCGGCGACCCCGTTCGTCGAGACGTTTCGCCAGGGGTGGGCATCGTTCCGCGGGCGCGTCGGTGCGCCGCTCCGTCAGTTCGCCGCCCTCGAGGTCGTGTACGGATTCTTCTCCGGGGTCCCACCGTTGCTGATCACCTCGCTCGCCTACGTTCGGTTCTCCTCGCCCTCCGCCGTCTACGGGCCGTTGGTGGCTGCCTTTAGCGTCGGCGGAGCCGCGGCGGGGATCGTCCTCGGCCACCTGAACCCCCGACGGAGCATCGGTCTCCTGCTCGTGGGGCTCCCGATCGGTGCGGGGGCCCTCGTCCTCGGTCTGACCCTATTTCCCGCCTCGGTGGTCCTCCTCGGGCTCGCCCTCGCGGGCGTGGGGGCGGCCATTGCGGCTCGCTACAACGCCAAGTACAACTGGGTCCGCGCCTCCTACCCGACCGAACAGCTGGGGCGACTCGTTTCGAACCTGTACTTCTTCACCGGATTCTCCGCGTCGGCCGCCGTCCTGTTCGTCGGGGAGACGTCGCGCCTCCTCTCGCTCCCCGCCCTACTCGGATTGGATGGGGCCGGCCTGATCGCGAGCGGGTTCCTGGCCGCGGGGCTGCCGTTCGTCCGTCGGTTGGCGTACTGACGCCGACCGCCCCGGCCGGCGAGCGGATCCAGATAGTGAAGTGCTTAAATATTCACCAGTGAAGTGATAAGAGATGCGCTCCGACCCCACATCCGCTTCGGAGGACGACCCCTTTGCCGGGAGTCCCCTCGAGCAGTACCGGGAAAATTTCGGCCTCATCCTTCGTCAGACCCGCCGGATCCTCGCCCCCCGGGGACTGCTCGTCTCGGAGGCGGGGGCCCTCAAGTTGGCGTCCGCCGGCCCCGTGCGTCCCTCCACCGTCGCCGACCGCCTCGGGATCACCGCATCGGCGGCCACGCAGCTCGTCGATCGACTCGAGCGCCGCGGGCTCCTCCGCCGCACGCGCGATCCCGCGGACCGTCGCGCCGTCGTGCTCGTCATCACCCCGACGGGGCGGCGCACCTACCGGGCGACCGCGCGCGAGGTACGCGCGATGCTCGACGCCGTCGCCGGCACGATGAGTCCCCAGGGTCGTCGGGCCTTGCAGCAGGGGGTCGCGGAACTCCACCGGGCGCTCGATCGGTGGGCGGCGACGGGGGCCGCGTAGGTCGCATCGATGGTCGCGTACAAGTGGACCGTCCTGAGCAACACGACGCTCGGCGGGTTGCTCGCTTCGCTCGACGGGACGATCGTCCTGATCGCCCTTCCGGTCATCTTCAAGGGCGTCGGAGTCGACCCGTTCCTGCCGTCGAGCTTCCCGATCCTGATCTGGCTGCTGCTCGGGTACGGCGTCGTCACGGCCACGCTGCTCGTGACGTTCGGCCGGCTCTCCGACATGTGGGGACGGGCCCGCATGTACAACTTCGGGTTCGCCGTCTTCTCGGCCGGCTCGATCCTGCTCGCACTGGAGCCGTGGTCCGGCACGACCGGGGCGTGGGCGCTGGTCGGCTTCCGCCTGGTGCAGGCGGTCGGCGCATCGTTCCTCTTCGCCAACTCCGCGGCGCTGCTCACCGATGCGTTCCCGCCCACGGAGCGGGGGCGCGCGATGGGGATCAACCAGATGGCGTTCATCGGAGGTTCGATGGCCGGCCTGGTGATCGGCGGGCTGCTCGCCGGGATCCCCGACCTGCACATCGGTCCGTTCGTCCTGCCGACCTGGCGGCTGATCTTCCTGGTCAGTGTCCCCGTCGGGGTCATCGGGACGATCTGGGCGTACGCCCGGCTCCGGGAGACGTCCACGCGGCGCTCGGGTCAGCGGATCGACTACGTCGGCAATCTCACGTTCGCGTCCGGGCTGACGCTGCTGCTGATCTCGATCACCTACGGCCTCCTGCCGTACGGGTCGTCGAGTACCGGGTGGTCGAACCCGTGGGTGGTGTCGGGGCTCTTCGCGGGGGCCGGCCTCCTGCTCGCGTTCCTCTACGCCGAGACCCGGGTCGCGGACCCGATGTTCCGGCTCGAGCTGTTCCGGAACCGGGCGTTCGCCTGCGGGAACATCTCGTCGTTCCTCGGTTCGCTCGCGCGCGGGGGCATGATGCTGCTGCTGGTCATCTGGTTCCAGGGGATCTGGCTCCCGCTGCACGGCTATTCGTTCGCGTCCACCCCGTTCTGGGCCGGGGTGTTCATGATGCCGATGATCGCCGGGTTCCTGGTCGCCGGTCCGGTGAGCGGCTGGCTCTCGGACACGCACGGTCCGCGACTCCTCGGGACCGCGGGGCTCGCGATCGCCTCCGGCACGTTCTTCCTGCTCGCG
>JASHWW010000087.1 GCA_030043855.1 Thermoplasmata archaeon | reverse complement strand
TCGAGCTCCCCGAGCTCCAGCCGCTCCGAGCTCGCTTCGACCGCGCGGAATCGCGCGCGGGTCATCGGGTGGAACCGGAGGAGCATCCGGTCCTCGAGCGCGGCGAAGTTCGGGTCGCCGATCGTCGTCCAGTAGTCCTGGGCGCCCGCGGTCCGGACGTTGTAGTTGACGGAGAAGAACGAGCGGAAGGTGTACGGACCGACGGTGCCGAACGTCGTCTCCCACTTCACTTCCCGCTGCTCCATGACGAGCTTGAGCGGCTCGACCATGCCGCGGTACTTGAACCAGTCATTGAACTCGGGCACGATGAAGTTGAACGTGCGTCCCGTGTACGCCGCGCCGACCCGGAGGAACTGCACGGGGGTGATCCCGCCGCAGTACCGGTTCCGCCCGGGGAGTCCGTGGGCCGGCACGCCGCTGCGCGGGTTGCCCCGGACGAGGTCGTCGATCGAGAACGTCTTGCCCGTACCGGGCGGGCCGAACAGGGCGAGGTGGAAGCCGGTCGCTCCGGTCGGCCGCCCGGTCGGCGCGAGCAGGGGCGCGTCCGCGAGCGCGTACTGCTGCAGGAGCGAGATCAGCGAATCGAAGTAGAGCTCCTCGCCGAACAGCCCCTTGAGGTAGGTGGCCAACCGGTCGACCGTGAACGTCCGGCCGAACTCGAGCGTCGCCTCCAAGCGGTCGTGCAGGACCTCCCGCAGCACGTCGAGGAACTCTCCGTCCATCGCCCGGATCTCGGAGCCCTCGTCCGGGACCGCACTGGACACCCCGGTGTCGACGGTCTCGGAGCGGAGCACCTCGTCGATCAGCAACCGATGCAGTTCGTCGGGGTAGGGGACTTGGTACGACCGGTCGCCCTTGCCTTCCGGAACGTCGACCAACAGACCGCGTCGCTTCAACCGCGTGAGCAGACGAGTCGCGTCCTCGAACACCCGGTCCCGGAGCAGACGGGCCCGCAGCTCGGAGAGGCGGAACCGGGCCGGCTGGGAGGCGACGCCCCGCAGCGTCCGACGACGGTCCGCGTCGGTGACCACCTGGGCGAGCACGCGCGCCACCGGCACGTCCGAGGCGACGATCTCGAGGGCGGCCGGCGACGCCACGGACCGACTCCACTCCGCCCGGCGTCTTATATTACTCCCTGCCCCCACCGAGCCGACGTGGTCGGACGCAGCTTCTCGGGGTACGAACGGGAGCTCCGCACCCTCCTGGAAGGGGACCCCGCCGCGGTCCGAAGCTACGCGCGCGCCCTCTCGCCCGACGACCGATCCGACTTCGAGCGGGTGATCGAGGAGCCGTTCCTGGTGGTCCGCGGCGCCGGCTCCCTCGGGTTCGACCTGGTCGCGCTGCGGCGGGAGCTCTCGTTCCCCATCGAAGTGAAGGCGTCGTCGGAGTCGACCATCCGGTTCACCTCGGCCAGCGGCCGTGCGGCCGCCCAGCTCGAATCCCATCGCCGGGCCGTCGCCCGGGTCGGGCTGACGGCCCTCTACGCGTACCGACGGCTCGGACTCCGGGGCGAGGAGCCATGGAAGGTCTACGTAGCGGGAACCTCGCCGACGGGGGGGGTGCTCGGGGCCGTTTGCCGCCGCGTGCCGCCCGTCAACACGACGCGCGAGGGGAACGGCGTCCTGCGCTGGGAGGAAGGCCTCCCGCTGTCCCGGTTCCTGGCCCAGGTCCACTTCCTCGCCCGTCGTCCCGTGGCGGTCGGTGTGTGACGATCCACGTTTCCGCCGTGGGAATGGGTCGATTCGGCAAGCGGAAGGAAGGGCTCATCGACCTCGCCGCGGAAGCCGGCGGGCGGGCGCTCGAACAGATCGGGCGGAAGCCGGTCGACCTGCTGGTCGTCGGCACGATGTTCTCGCACGGCGCCCACGGCCCGGAGGCGATGCTCCCGCGACTGGCCGGACGGCTGAGCCTCGAGACGGCGGCCGGTCTGCGGGTGGATTCGGCGAGCGGCACCGGGGGCATGGCGTTCCATGCGGCGGCGCTCGCGCTCGAATCGGGGCGCTACGAACGTGCGCTGGTCGTGGCCGCCGAGAAGATGACGGACCGCACGACCGCCGAGAACACGCGCGACCTGGCCGCCGCCCTGCACACGAGCGAGGTCGCCGCCGGGGCCACGATGCCCGCGCTCGCGGCGCTCGTGACGCAGCGCTACCTCGATCGGTACGGGTTCGGCCCGGCCGTCTGCGACGCGGCGACCGTCCATGCCCGGGCGATGGCGGTCGCCAACCCGGCGGCGCACTTCCAGAAGGCCGTCACGCCGGAGGAGGTCGCGGCGAGTCGCCCGGTGGCGCTCCCGCTCCGGGTCCTCCACTGCTCCGCGATCTCGGACGGTGCGACGGCGGTCGTGCTCGAGCGGGGATCCGGTCCGGCGACGGTGCTGGGGTTGGGCCAAGCGTTCGACGCGTTGCGCCTCGCCGACCGGAACGACCTGACCTCGTTCGCGGCGACGCGCCTCGCCGCCCAGCGCGCCTACGAATCGGCGCATCTCACCCGCAAGGAGGTCGAGGTCGTCGAGGTCCACGACGCCTTCGCCCCGTTCGCCTACATGCACATCGAGGATCTGGGGGTTTGCGGTCCGGGGGAAGCCCCGAAGTGGTACGAGAACGGATGGGTCGGTCGCGGCGGACGTGTCCCCGTGAACCCGAGCGGGGGCGTCGTCGGACGCGGGCACCCGGTCGCCGCTTCCGGACTCGCCGAGGTGGCGGAAGTCGCACTCCAGCTGCGCGGGGAGGCCGGGGCGCACGCGATCGCGAAGGCCCCGAAGGTCGGGCTCGCGCAGGCGATGAGCGGGATCGCGGCGCACAACTTCGTCACGATCCTGGGCGCGGGAGGGACATGACGGACCCCGCGAACAGCCTGCGGCTGCTCCGGTGCGAGGCGTGCCAGCTCCGGTACCTCCCGTCCGATAGCCCCTGCCCGCGGTGCGGCGGCCGATCGGCCACGGAGTACTTCGTCCCGGCGGTCGGCTCCGTGGTGGTCGGAACCGAGCTGCACTATCCGGCGGAGGGGTGGTGCGCGCCCCACCGTCTGGCGTTCGTCGAAGTCGCCGACAAGGTTCGGCTCCTCGCCATCGTCGAGGGTCACCTCCCTCGAACGGGCGACCCGGTGTCGATCGCGACCGAGGGGCTCGTCTATCGGGCGCGCGCCGCGCCGGCGGCCGAACGCGGGGAGGGGGAATCTCCGAGGTCCGGTTCGCGCCGGCCCTCCTTTGAACCCCCGAGGTGAAATCACCACAGGATTAGCAATCCTGCGCCTTACCAGGCTGGGCCATCCCCGCGCGGCCGGAGCGAGTGGCGGACGCTCCTTAATACTTGCTTCGCGCGGGCGGACCGACGCGTGGCCCGCGCGGTCAGATCGTCCCGTCCACCCGAGCCCGCACGAGCATCGCGGTCAGCGTCAGCCGCTTGCTCGGCTGCCCGACCGGCTCGAGCGCGAACGGCGTCGGGGCCTGGCGCGGGTGCGCGTCCATCCACTCGCGGATCCCTCCTTCGACATCCGGGTGCACCGCGTCGAGGCGCCACCGGCCGTCCCGCCCTCGCTTCCGGTCCAGGACCTCGAGGGCGTGCCGCATCCGAGGATCGTCGCCGTACCCCAGCGCCGTCAGAAAGTCCAGTCCCACGAGCAAGTCGTAGTAGTAGTGGACCGGGGCGTGGAACCGGTACCAGGGTTCGTAGTGGTCGCCCTGGACGTGCAGCTCCCGGCTGAGGAAGAACTCGGCGCCCCGTTCGACGGCCGTCGCGATCTCCCCGGTCCGAGCCGATGCCGGGAGCGCCGCGAAGGCGCTCATCGGTTCCCAGGAGTCGAGGTTGCGCCCGCTGCCGAAGCAGGACCAGCCGCCGAGCTTCGCCTGGTGATCGACCATCCACTGCAATCCCCGCTTCACCTTCGCCTCGCCGCCGTACCCGAATTGGAGGAGGGCGCGGACCGAGTTGCCGGTCGTGCACAGGTGGCTCTGCCCCTCCGGCCCCGGCGAGAAGCCGCCGTCGGGTCGTTGCATGGTCCGGGACCACGCCCCGACCGCCGCGGCGATCCGAGCGTCGTCGCGGGAGATGCCGAGGTCGGCGAGGATCAGCAGCATCCAATTGGTCCCGGAGTACTTCGGTCGGTACGGGTTCGTGGAGTCGGTCCACCGACCGTCCGGCCGCGCGGCGCGGAGGATCTCTGCGGCCCATCCCCGCCGGGCGATTTCCGCCCGGACCCGCACGACCTCCGAGTCCGTCGCCGGGCGGCCCAGCAGTTCGGTCAGCGTGAGGTACCGGATCGCGGGCTGTTCGTCGTCGAGCAACCACTCGAGGGTCCGGCCCTCCACCGTCGCCATTCCACCGGCTCAAGGGCCCACCGCGGTCGCCACTAAAGAGCCTGCCCGCCGGCGGGAGTTCCCTGCCGTTCGACGGCCGGCAAGGGCCACCTCGAGGGTCCGGACGTACACAACTTAAGTCCCGTACCGGGTTCTTGGGCCGTGGCGGAATCCGGCGCCGTGGCCGACCCGCTGGACCTGCTCACGCTCGGGACGGTACGTCGCTTCCTTCGGCAGTCCGGCGGCCGGGCGGCGGCGGTGTTCTTCGGTTTGGTCTATGCGATCGGCGCGATGCTCTGGTCGGGGATGCTGATCCTTGCCCCGAGCCATCTCACCGAGTTCGCCGAGGTCGTCTGGAGCGGCGGACCCGGTACCGGGAGCTGGAACTTTCCGGCGCTCGTCGTCGGCGGCCCCTGGGGGGTACTCACGGTCCCGTTCTTCGCCGGGTTCACGATGGTGGTCGTCGCGATCGGGGTCGGCTACGGAATGGCGACCGCCTTCTTCCTCGTCCTCCGACTCCTGCGACCGGTAGGGGCGGGGGGTCGGCCGTCCGGCGCCTTCGGCACGGCGTCGGGCCTCACTCCGGCGATGATCAGCCTGGTCACCCTCGGCGCCTGCTGCTCCACGACCTCCGTGGCGACGGCCGGTGTCGGTCTGGTGGCGGCCGCGACGGGGACCACCGTCTCCGCCCTCCTTCTCAGCAACTGGTATCTCGGCGTGTTCCAGATGGTGATCGTCTGGGTGGCGCTGCTCGCGCAAGAGCTGCTGCTCGTGGTCTACGGCGGGCTCTACGGGCTCGAACCGATCCCGGGCGTCGCGCGTCTCCCCGCCCGATACGATCGACGTTTCCTCGTGGGCGGACTGCTCCGGATCGCGCTGCTCGCCGGCGGCGTTCTCTGGTGCCTGGGCGCCGTCGCCGATTGGACCACGACCAACCCGTCGACGGCCGGCGCGGGGTGGTGGTTCCGCTGGGTCTTCGAGCGGGAGGTGGTCGGGACGTTCGCCGTCGTCGCCGCCTTCTTCCCCGTCGGAGCCGCTCGGTGGGTGACCGCCGCCCGCCGGTCCGCGGGGCGATGGTCGGCCGCGATTCTCGAGGCGATCGGGTTCGTCGCGCTCACCGCGGCAGCGATCGGATGCGCGATCGCCGGGTCGTGGCTCCTGGTCCCGGTGGTGCTGGTCGGCGTTCCGGCGGTGGGTTACGCCGTGGTCCGGTGGGGCCGGGCCGGACTCGGCTATGCGACGCTCGGTCTCCTCCTAGTCGGGGCGGTCCCGCTCTTGCTCTGGGTCCCTCCCCCGCTGCCCGCCTGGGGGGTCGACGCGTTCGGGAACGTCCTGCTCGGAGGGCTCGGGGCCCCGGCGGCGTGGGGAGCGATCCACCCGGCCGGGTCGTTGGGCGTCGTCGCGATCGTCCGCTGGGGGCTCGGCTACCTGGTCGTCGGAGGATTCGCGGTGCTGGCCGTGGTCGCCCCCGAGCGGACGTGGCAGGTGCTGCTCTGGACCGT
>JASHWW010000086.1 GCA_030043855.1 Thermoplasmata archaeon | reverse complement strand
ACGCGTTCACGCACGACACCGCCCGCATCGCGGGCGGTCCCGTGCGTTCGGCCTACCGCGACGGCAAATCGATGTCCGAGATGGTCGAGCGGTCGATCCTCCTGGCGACGGAGATCCGGGCGGTGGACGTCGCCGAGGCGGTGACCCTGGTGCTCAACGCCCACTTCCTGCCGGACGTGATGGGGAACCTGAAGGGGTACGCGACCCAGAAGTTCCGGTGCAAGGCGTGCGGGACGTCGTACCGCCGGCCGCCGCTCACGGGCCGCTGTCCGGCGCCGACCGCGGGCGGCGGGACGTGCGACGGGGAGCTCCTCTCCACGGTCTACGAGGCGTCGGTGCGGAAGTACCTCCCCCTCTCCCAGCGTCTGGGGGCGGTCGACGGGATCCCGCCGTACGTCCGGCAACGGATCCAGCTGCTCGCCGACTCGCTGTCGACCCTCTTCCCGGGGGCCGCGGCGCAGACGACGCTCGACCGGTTCGGCGCGTCCGGCGGCGACCGCGGAACTCCCAAATAGAGGGGGCCGCCTCTCGGCCCTCGGCGGGCTTGTGGGGTAGTCTGGACTATCCTGCTGGCCTTCGAAGCCAGCGACCTGGGTTCGAAATCGCGGAGTCCTTCCGCGGCGGAACTCCCAGCAAGCCCGTCCCTCCGGGGCCGCTCAGCGGCGGCGCCCGGTCGGCAAGAGCGCGACGATCGCCGCCACGATCTCGGGGACCGGCCGGGTCCCGTCGACGCGCGTGCGCGCCCGGACCCGGGCCGCTTTGCGGAAGACCGCGCGGGTCGCCGCGGCCCCGTAGGAGTGCGCGCGGCCGGCGTCCCGGGCGAGGCAGACGACGAGCGGGACGTCCAGGGTGACGACGCGGTGCGGGACGCGGAGCCGTCGGGCGAGGTCGGCCAGCACCCGGGGCCAGTAGAAGTTCCCGTCGAAGACGACCGGCCGACCCGCGCGGAGGTGGGGGCGGGCCCGCTCCACGGCGACCCGATTCGTGCGGAGGAACAGCGCCTCCGAACCGCCGTCCCACCGGTCCTCCTCGAGGAGGGCATCGATCGGCACGAGGTGCGCGTCGATCGCGCGGGCGAGCGCCGCGGCGACGGTCGATTTGCCGGCCCCGAGCGGGCCGCGGACGACGACGTAGACGGCCCCGACCGGGGCGCGCCGGCGCCGCCTAGCGGAAGTAGCCGGGGGCGGCCTGCGGCTCGGCGTGCTTCTCTTCCTCGGCCTTCGCGACCTCGAGGATGTCGATCGCGAGGACCGCCGGGATCGGGACGAGTCGGGTCCGGCCCTTCTCCTCGCCGTCGCTCCCGTCCAGCTCGATCGCGAGGACGTTGTCGCCGGCGATCGAGACGAGCCCGCGGTACGTCCCCGTCGAGACGATCGCCGCGTCCTCCGGACCGGCGGAGCGGACGCGGACCTTCGAGCCGGTCGTGAGCGCGATGGGCGGCCGCTTCGCCGCCGCGGACGAGCCGCTCATCGCCCGCTCCGGATCCGCGGCGCGGCGTGCAGGGCCGGGGCGATCTTCGGCGGCGTCTCGCTCCCCTTCTTCTCCACGAGCGTCTGCAAGTGATTCACCGTCTCCCGATACCGGCGGAGCGCGTTCTGGGCGTTCGCCTCCGTGAAGTCCCACGCCCGCGCGAGGTTCCCGTAGCGGAGACGGTACCCCTTGCGTCCCTTCCCGTCCGCGGCACCGGCGACCTCTTCGAGCAGGTCGAGCGATTTCAGCTTGTTGATGTGCCGGTAGACGCTCGGCTTCGACGTCCGGAGGACGGACGCGAGCTCCTCGGCGTACCACGGGCGCGCGGGGTCCCGCAGGAGGCAGTCGTGGACGAGCCGGTAGGCGATGCTCCGGTCGATGGGACCTTCGGACCCTCGGCCCTCCTCCCCCTCGGGGAGGTAGCCGACCAGCCGGAGGAACTCGCGCAGCACCTCGTCGAGGTCGGAGATCGGGGTGAGCGGGGTACTGTAACGCAACGCGAGTTCGAATGGCATGCGAGGCGAGTGCCGGACGTGCTGGTGGGATAAAAACACCGAGCTTGCGCGCCGCGTTCGCCGCGAAACGATAACTCCCGCGCCGTGCTCGGAGCCCCGCGATGGCCGCCTTCGAGCTGGTCGCTCCCGCGTCGGTCGATGCGGCGCTCGCGACGCTCCGCGCCGGCCTCGGCGAGGGCGCCGTGCCGCTCGCGGGCGGGACGGACCTGCTCCCGGACCTGGACGCGGGCCGCGCCGACCCCCGCCGGGTCGTCTCGCTGCGCCGGCTTCCGTGGCGGACGCTCGACTGGAACGGGGCGTCGCTCGTGGTCGGAGCGACCCTCCCGCTCCGCCAGATCGAGGTCGACCCCGGGGTCCGCGAGCGGCTCCCCGGCCTCCATGCAGCCCTCCGCGCGGTCGGCAGCGTCGCGCTGCGGCATCGGGCCACGCTCGGGGGGAACCTCGCCCGTGCGGCGCCCGCCTCCGACCTGATCCCGATCCTCCTCGCCCTCGACGCGGAGGCGAACGTCGTCGGCCCCGCGGCAGAGCGGACGATCTCCGTCGACGCGCTGCTGGTCGGATCGCGTCGAACGTCGCTCGG
>JASHWW010000085.1 GCA_030043855.1 Thermoplasmata archaeon | reverse complement strand
GCGTAGAACTCCGGTGCGCCGGTGTAGAAGTTCTCCGGCGGCGTCGAAGCGGTCTGCGGGGTCAGGAACGCGTTGTTGTAGACCAGGTCGTTCGACTCGAACTCGTTGAGCGCGACCGTGTTGCCGGCGTCGTCGACCGCCGATGGGTTCGCGGCGGGGACCGTCGTCGGCACGAAGACGTTCCCCCAGATCGTGTTGTGGCCGCCGCCCGAGGTCGTGATCCCGTTCGACTCCACGTAGAACGTGTTGCCGCCGATCAGGTCCCAGCTCGAGTTCCAGAGGTAGACCGCCGCCGGGTCACCGAACGACCCGGCATTGTAGAACCAGCCGGAGAGGTCGGGGTTGTTGACGATCGAGACGTGGCTCGCGTTGTACAGCTCGATGTTCAGCTGGTTTGAGCCCGGCGCACCGAACTCGGCCACGCGATCCCCGGACATCGCTTGGACGTACGTGATCGCGAAGCCGGGCAGGCCGGTCGCCGAGACGTATGCCGAGGTGTCGATCAGGTAGACCCCGGGGAAGACCGGGAACAGGTAATCGTTCACCTGCCCGAACACCGGCGCGATCGTCCCGGGGAAGTTGTCGAGGACGTACGGATTCGACCAGGTCCCCGCCCCCCCCGGCGCGCTGATCGCCGCCAGCTGGCTGTTCGCCATCGCCCAGAGCGGCGTGTACACGCCGAGGCTCGGGTTCGATTTCAGATGCACGTTCAGGGTCGTCGACCCGGTGACCGTCCGCAGCGCCGGCGTGTAGTCGCTGAGCAGGAACTTGAACGTGTACGTGCCGGGGGCGAGCCAGTAGGTCACCGGGCTCGTCACCGTCGTCGGGGCCCACCCGGCGAAGACCGCGCTGAACGACGACCCGACGTTCGCGAAGACGAACGCGTTTGTCGGGGCGAGGTTGATCGTCACGGTCTCGGCCCCCTGGTGCGCGCCCACGACGCCCCAGAGCGGATAGAGGATCGAAGGACCGCTGGTCAGTTCGGCGACCGGGTGCGAGCCGGTGGTCGCGTACTCGGCGATCCCCTCGCTCGTCTCGCCGGTGTCGGTGCCGAAGTCGAACGCGCCCGCGGGGACCTGGTAGGTCGAGGTCCCGTTCGGGAGGACCCAGAGGCCCATCGCGCCCGAGATGTGGAAGATGGTCGTCGTCGAGCCGCCGCCCGGTCCCCCGAGCATTATCTCGGCGTCGTTGAGCAGGAAGTTGGTCGGGCCCGGCGCGACCCCGTTGATCTGGAACGTCGGCGTCGCCGCGGGTCCCGTCGGGGTCCCGAGGGCGGAGTTGAACTCGACCTGGTCGTACGAGCCCGAGAACGCGGGGCCCGTCGACGGCACGACGGTGTAGTTGAAGAAGACGGTCGGCCGGTCGTTCACGACCGTCGCGTTGTTGTAGACGAAGACGGAGAACGGCTCGGGGACCTGGAAGCTCGGTCCGCCGGAGATGTACGCGAGACCGGGGATGACGAACCCGTACGGCCCGTGGCTGTAGATCGCGTTCGCGCTGATCGCGGTCGCGGGGCTGGAGAAGTTCCAGATGTTGTCCTCGAAGGAGAGCGTGTGGTCGCTCACCGTGTAGATCGGGACGTTCTGGATCCAGAACTGGTACGAGGCGTTCCCGAACAGCGTCGTCCCGGTCAGCACGGTGTTGAGCTGCATCGTGAAGATGTCGGGGGCGGAGCTGGTGACGTAGATCGGAGTGATGCTGTTCAGCTTCACCATCGCCTCGACGCTCTGGGTGTAGCTGATCGTGCCGACGTTGGTGCCGTTGATGTTCTGGATGCCGAAGTCCCCGAGACCCATCGGGGCCGGGGAGTTGTCGTAGAGCGGGGTGATGGAGCCGCCCGAGACGGTGTAGGCGGAACGGGCGTCATAATTCGGGAGATAGAAGTCGTCCGCGTTCACGTGGCTCGCCCGGATCTCCGAGAGCGTGCGGCTCTGGGTCGCGGCGGTTCCCGTCAGCGACGTTGCGGCGACCGGGGCGGCGGCGGGGGAGGTCGAGTGCGGCACGCTCGCCGGGGCGAGGGTTCCCACGGTCCCGGCCGACGGCGACGTCACCGACGCCACGGCGCCCGCCGGGAGCATCAGGACGGCTACGAACGCGACGGCGGCCAGACCGACCAGTTTCAGGTTATACGCCATGGGCCCATCCCACCCGCGGGAGTTCTCGGACCGATTTATACCGCTAGAGTTCCGCGTCCATCCGCACCCATGCGTGGCCGTTCCGAGGGCCGGACGGTCCGGAACCGTGTGTCCGGTCGGGTCCGACGTCCCTCCGGCCGGCCGGCCATCGAGCGGACCGAGCCAGGGTTCGAGCCCACAACCCATTTTGGGAGTGCCGCGTAGGGAACGGGCATGGCGACGGCCGTCCCCATCGGGGGCGAAGCGGCTCGGGTGCGCCTCGATGCCGAGGGACGGTACCGCGACCACGGGAAGGTATCGTATCTCGTCGTGGGGACGTACGTGGTGATGTTGCTCCTCGCGGTCCTGGTCGTGACGCACAGCCCGGTCGTGAGTTCCGTGTGGGCCCCGTGGGTGCTGGCGGCCCTGATCCTCTTCTTCCTGATCCGGTACCTCTCCACGAGCTACCGGCTCGACGACGCGGAGTTGCGGGCGTGGCGGATCCTGGGCGGTCGGCGGGTCCGGCTCAAGGACGTCCGTCGCATCGAGTTCATCAGCTTACGGGACCTCAGCCCGACCGGTTTCTTCGGGTCCTGGGGATGGCGGGGTCGCATGTGGTCCGCCTCGATCGGGACGTTCGACTCGGTCTACACCGACCCGGCGTACGGTATCCTGATCACGGGAGGTCCGGAGCCGTTGTTCATTTCCCCCTCGGACCCGGCAGGTTTCGCACGGGAGCTTTCCCGGCGGGCCCGGTCGTGGACGCCGAACCTGGAGATCGACGCCGGCGCGCCGCGGAGCCCCACCCCGTCGTACTGAGCGATCGGCCACGTGTCGCGCGGACCGTCCGGTCCGACGCCCTGGAGCGCATCGGAGCGGGAATCCCCGGGGTCGCGACGCGGTCGCGTCGAAGACGACGGCCCGACGCTCCCGCGTCCCGGCCGAGGTTCGAAGCTCGGCCCCGGCCGGATGGGCCCGGTGGCACGCGGCGAGGCGCTCCCGCTGCCCCGCGCTGTCGAAGCGCCTACGCGCCGGAGATGGACGTCAGGATCGCGTCCTTTCCGGACGAACCCATGTTCACCAAAGCCGAGGCGCTGCTGGTGCCCGGCGTCGTGTCCGCGAGGGCAGTGATCTCCACGAAGGTGAGGACGTTGTACTGGTCTGCCTTGTCCAACGTCAGGTTCAGAAACGCCGACGTGTGCAGCTTCGCGTACGTGTGGGTGTACGTGCCAGTGGTGATGGAGTGAGTCTCGCTCGAATCCGTCCCATAGGTGTAGGCCCCGCTCGACACGTTGAGGACTTCGACCGTCGCCGTCACAATGAACTCGGCCGCGGCGTACTCGGACACGGCACCGGAGGTGGCTTTGAGGGTCGTCGCGAAGCTCAGGACCCAACTCGCCTTCAGCTGATACGTGCCCGTCGATGGCACGCGGAAGGCGGCGCTTTCGAACTCGTCGATCTCGAAGGAGAATACGGTGCTATTCGTCGAACCGCACGAGCGTGCCGTCGCTTTGACGGACCCGTTGGCCACCCCGGTGGTCAGGTTGAAGAACGGGAGGACCGGAAAGGTCGACGCGACCCCGCAGCCGCTCGACTCCCCCGCAAAGATCCCGAACTCGGTCCCGGAAAAGGGCGCCCGGGTCGGCGGGGAGGCCCTCGTCGTCGACAGGGGCGCCGCCGCCGAACTTCCGACGAACACCAACGCGACCGCGACGGCCCCCACCATCGACGCCCACCGCAGCGCTCTGCCGCGTCCGCCCGACCGACTCCCCACCCCGTCCGTTCCCCCGTCGCTCATTCCGAAATCTCGCCCCCGGTTTTCTTCTCTCGGCGACGACCCATCGAGGCGGCGCCGGGAGGAGGCCGGGAACGATGTCTACCTACTTAGACGTATAACCCTGGAGGACGGCGAGTATCTCCCGCGGCGGCCGTCCCGACGCGACGTGGCACGCCGCGTCGTGAATATGTCGTTGCGTCCGATCGGGCCGACCGACCTAGTACTTCGGGATCGACGGGTCGATGCGATCCGCCCACGCGTTGATCCCTCCGCGCAAGCTCCGCACGTTCTGGAATCCGAGATCGAGCAGCAACCGCGTCGCCCGCCCCGAACGGGCGCCGCTGCGGCAGTAGAGGACGACCGCCGGGGCCCGCGTCAATTCGTCGACGCGATCCGGCAGCTCCTCCTGCGGGATGAGATGGGCGACCGCCAGATGCCCGATCTCCCACTCCTCGGGTTCGCGCACATCGACGACGAGCGGAGGGTCCGGTCCGGCGAGCGCGTCCCGCAGCTCCTCCGGGGAGATTTCGGGAGGACCGGCGGCGGCCGCCTCCGCACCGGGGATGCCGCAGAACGCGGCGTAGTCGATCAGCCCCGTCTGCGTCGCGTGCGGGGAGCAGAGAACGCAGTTCGGGTTCTTCTTCAGCGCGAGCTCGCGGAACGTCATCGCGAGGGCGTCGTACAGGAGGAGCCGGCCGACCAGCGGCTCGCCGACGCCGAGGATCAGCTTCACCGTCTCCGTCGCCTGGAGCACTCCGATCAGCCCGGGGAGGACCCCGAGAACGCCCGCCTCGGCGCACGAGGGTACGAGGTCCGGAGGGGGCGGCTCCGGGTACAGGCATCGGTAGCAGGGGCCCCGACGCGCGTCGAAGACGCTCGCCTGTCCCTCGAAGCGGTAGATCGAGCCGTACACGTTGGGCTTTCCCAACAGCACGCAGGCGTCGTTGACGAGGTAGCGCGTCGGGAAGTTGTCGGTGCCGTCGACCACGACGTCGTAGGGACGCAGCACCTCCATCGCGTTCGCCGCGGAGAGGCGCTGCTCGTACGGAACGACGCGTACCCCGGGATTCAGACCCTCGAGTCGGTCCCGGGCGGCCGCGAGCTTCGGGCGTCCGACGTCGGTCGTGGAGTAGAGGACCTGCCGTTGCAGGTTCGAGGCATCGACCGTGTCGAAATCGACGAGGCCGATCTCCCCGACGCCGGCCGCAGCGAGGTACAGGGCCGTCGGAGCTCCGAGCCCGCCCGCGCCGACCAGCAGCACCTTGGCGTTGCGGAGCCGCTTCTGTCCCGCCATCCCGACCTCGGGCAGGAGCAGGTGGCGACTGTACCGTCGGAGCTCCTCGGGGGTCAGCTTCTCCGCGATCGACTCGGCCGAGAGCGAGATCGGAACCGGGCGCGGCGGCGGCGCTTCGGACGACCCTCCGGCGATCGCCGGCACGATCGAGATCACGTCCCCGTCGCGCACCGGAGTGGCGTTCTGCCCGAGGTACCGGACGTCCTGGTCGTTCAGGTAGACGGTCACGAAACTGCGGAGCGTGCCGTCCGGCCCGAACAGGTGGCGGCGCAGCTGCGGAAACTGCTCGGCCAGCGACCGCACCGCGTCGCCGACGGTGGGCGCCTCCACCGAGGCCTCGCGCTGACCGCCGGCGAGCGGACGCAGCGGGGTCGGGATGCGGACGGTCGTACGCGCCATGGCCGAATTTTGCCCCCTCGGTTCTTCAGCTCTCGCTTACGCCGGGTTCACCGGCCCCGGGGACGGTCCGCTCGCGGAGCGCGATCTCCCGGAACGCGGCCGAGTCCGGGTCGAGCTCGAACGCGCCGACGGCGGGGGTCTCCGTGGCCGTGACGCTGAGGACGATGTAGGTGTACCAGGGCCAGGCGTGGTCCTGGTCGAACTGCGACGGACGCGCCGGGTGGTCGGGATGGGAGTGGTAGAAGCCGACGATCGCCCGGCCGGCGTCGGTGGCGCGGCGCTCCGCCTCCCGGAGCTCGTTCGGCCGGATCTCGAATCGCCGTCGTCGTTCGCCGTCGTACTCGTTCGCCGCTCGTTCTACCGCGACGACGAAACGCGGCGCAGTGTCGGCGGGGATGCGTTCGTCCGCCAGCAGGAAGCCGCAGCATTCGTCCGGATAGGTGGTGCGGGCATGGGCTCGCATCTCCGCGAGCAGCGCGGCGGGGACGGTGACGGCCCTCACCCGCGTTCCTCCGGGCGACCGGACCCTCCGTCGGGCAGGATCGTGACGACCACCGCGCCGGGCGCGTCGGCGCCGGACGAGAGGGCCGCGTGCACGGCGGCTCCCGCCGAGGCACCGACCACGAGTCCTTCCTCCGCGGCCAATCGTCGGACCATCCGTTGGGCGTCCTCCGTTTCGACGCGGATCGTTCGGTCCACGATCGCCGCGTCGTACGTGGACGGTCGCAGGGCCGTCGGCAGGTGCTTGAGTCCTTCCAAACCGTGGATCGGGCTCGCGGGCTCCACTCCGACCACTTCGATTCGGGGGTTCTGCTCCTTGAGATACCGGCCCGCGCCGGAGATCGTCCCTCCGGTGCCGACCCCGGCGACGAAGCGGGTCACTCGACCCGAAGTCTGACGCCAGATCTCCGGACCGGTGCTCCGGTAGTGCGCGTTCGGGTTCGCCGGGTTGTTGTACTGATCCGGATAGAAGTACCGGTCCGGCTCCGCCGTCGCGATCCGGCGGGCCTCGCGCTGCGCCCCGTCGGTCCCTTCGAGCGGATCGGAGTAGACGATCTCCGCACCGTAGCCCCGGATCCGTGCGACCCGATCGGGGCTGGCATTTCGCGGGAGGACGAGCGCTACCGGAAAGCCGAGTCGGGCACCGAGCATCGCGTACGCGACAGCGGTGTTGCCGCTCGAAGCGTCGAGCAAGGTCCGACCCGTTCCGAGCCGACCCCGAGCGTAGGCGTCCCGTACGATGCCGAGCGCCGCTCGGTCCTTGACCGAGCCCGTCGGGTTCAGGAATTCTGCCTTCCCCCACAGCTCGAAGGAGGAGGACCGAGCCACGGACCGGAGCGGGAGCAGCGGGGTGTCGCCGACGCGGTCGAGCAGCGGGTCGGTCGGTTCGGGCGGCCGGTCGGAGGATTCGGATCGAGCCGCGCGACCGTCGGTCAGCGCAGCTGGATCAGATGCGTACACCGCATCCCTCCGCGGCCGATCGAGTCTTCGAGGTCGACCCCGGCCTCTCCGAGGAGGGTCTCGGTGAGGCGTTGATCGAAGACGTTGCAGAGGAGGTACGGGTGGGTGAGGGCGCTCTGACGGAAGACGCAGTTCGTGCGGACGATCCGGTGGCGCCCATCGGGGGTTCGCTCGGAGATGCACTGGAACCCGAGGCGGTTGAGCGCGGAGACGAGGAACCGGGCCTTCTCGTCGGCGGTCGCACCGCGCGGGATCTCCTTCGCGACCCGACGGGCCATCCGCTCCGCGGCCTCGGCGAACAGGGCGCTAACGTACCCCTCGCCCTCCCGGGCGAGCAGTTCGTCCACGACCGTGTCGAGGATCAGGTCGTACTTCTTCGGGAACAGCTCCTGCCCGCGTCCGGTGAGGAGGTAGCGCTTGCGCGGGCGCCCGACTCCTTCGCGATGGAAGGACGCCGTGACCAGTCCCCGGTTCTCCATCCGATCCAGGTGGCCGCGCGCGGCACTCTCCTGGATCCCGAGCTTGACCGCAAGATCGTGCGCCGTACGCGGGGCGGCCGCAAGCTCCTCGAGGATCCGTCCTCGCGTTCCTTCGAGCGCGTCCGACTCGGGCGTCACCATCGTTGGACCGCCCCGGCCGCCTCGGTCCGGGCGGATTCGATTTACTCACCGCGCCATGCTTAAATAACGGTATCGGCTCGTAAATCCGGACGACGCATGGCGATGATGGCGACCCCCCACACGCTCACGATCCAGAACCTCCACGCGGAGGTCGCCGGCAAGGAGATCCTCAAGGGCGTCAACCTGACCCTCAAGAGCGGCGAGCTGACCGCCCTCATGGGCCCCAACGGCTCGGGAAAGAGTACGCTAGCGTACGCTCTGATGGGGCACCCGAAGTACAAGGTGACCCAGGGGTCGGTCCTCCTCGATGGGCAGGACCTGCTGAAACTGACCGTCGACCAGCGCTCCCGCGCGGGGCTGTTCCTCGGATTTCAGTACCCGCAGGAGGTCTCGGGTCTCTCGCTGTCGAAGTTCCTCTGGACGGCGTACATGCAACGCCATACCGCCCAGACGGCGAACACCGGGGAGTTCGACCGGAACCTCAAGGAGAACTTGGGGTGGCTCGGGATGGACGAGGCGCTGCTGAAGCGCTCGCTCAACGAGGGGTTCTCGGGCGGGGAGAAGAAGCGGGTCGAGGTCCTCCAGATGGCGACCCTCCACCCGACGTTCGCCATCCTCGACGAGCCCGACTCGGGGCTCGACATCGATGCCGTTCGGGCCGTGGGCGAGACGGTGGCGAAGCTGCACCGCCCGGACGCCGGCATCCTCGTGATCACGCACTACCAGCGGATCCTGAAGCACCTGCGACCGGACCGCGTCCACGTGATGGTCGACGGCGTCGTCGCGCTGTCCGGCGGCCGCGAGCTCGCGGAAGAGCTCGAGGCGAAGGGATACGACTGGGTCCGCGTCGGAGTCCCCGGCGCGACAGCCTGAAGGCCCGGCCGGTCATCCGGTACCTCGCACGATGGACGTCCAGAGGATCCGTCGCGATTTTCCGCTCCTCCAGCGCCAGGAGAACGGTCGCCCGCTCATCTACCTCGACTCGGCGGCGACCAGCCAGAAGCCGCAGAGCGTGATCGACGCGGAGGCGCGGTACTACGCGGCGGCGAACGCCAACGTCCGGCGTGGGGTCTACGCGCTGAGCGTCGAGGCGACCGATGCCTACGAGGCCGCCCGCGAGCGGGTCGCCCGGTTCCTCGGAGCGAAGGACCCGAACGAGATCGTGTTCGTCCGCGGCACGACCGAGGGGCTCAACCTGGTGGCGGGAACGCTGGGTCAGCACCGGCTCCAGAAGGGCGATCGGGTCGTTTCGACGGTGATGGAGCACCACTCCAACATCGTCCCGTGGCACCAGCTCCGCGAGGCGAAGGGGATCCAGCTCGATTTCGTGGACATCGATGACGACGGGCGCCTCCGGCTCGACCAGCTCGACCGCCTGCTGGCCGCGAAGCCGAAGGTCGTGACGGTCGTCCACGTCTCGAACGTCCTGGGGACCGTGAACCCCGTCCGCGAGATCGCGGACCGCGCCCACGCGGCCGGTGCGCTGGTCGTGGTCGACGCGGCGCAATCCGCGCCGCACCGCCAGCTCGACGTGCACGCGCTCGGCGCGGATTTCCTCGCATTCTCCGGCCACAAGACCCTCGGACCCATGGGGATCGGGGCGCTCTGGGCGCGCGGCGACCTCCTCGAGGAGCTTCCCCCGTACATGGGCGGCGGTGAGATGATCCGCGAAGTCCACACCGACCGGATCTCGTACTGCGATCCTCCGGCCAAGTTCGAAGCGGGCACGCCGAACGTCGCCGGTGCCATCGGGTTGGCGGCCGCGGTGGACTACCTCGAGGGGGTCGGCTGGGAGTCGCTCGCGGCCCACGAGCACCGGTTGCAGGACCACGGCGCGAAGTCGATCCGCGACCGCGGGAACGGACGGCTCCGGCTCATCGGACCGCAGGATCCCCGCGACCGCGAGTCGGTCCTGTCGTTCACGGTCGACGGCGTGCATCCGCACGACGTCGCGAGCCTGCTCGACGCGGACGGCATTTGTGTCCGTGCCGGCCACCACTGCGCACAGCCGCTGATGGAACGCCTCGGCGTCCCGGCCCTCACCCGGGCCAGCCCGTACCTCTACAACACGACGGAGGAGCTCGATGCCCTGTTCGCCGGACTGGACCGGATCCTGGCGTTGTTCGATCGGGGACGCTCCGCGACGGTCCGTCCACCGCCCGCGAACTGAGGGTCTCGATCGATGTCGCGCGCTCCGTGACACGGGGTCGCTCGGCAGCGATTCTCTCCTCGAGAATGGGCCGGTCGCGCCGAGCGCGACCTCTCATTTAAATACGCCGGAGTGATGGAATTCTTGAGGACCATATGGCGCAGACGGCGTCCGAGATCACTCCGCTCGATTACACGCGGTACGACTTCAAGAATCCCGAGACGTACCGCCTCCGGATCCCCAAGGGCCTCTCCCGGTCGGTCGTGGAACAGATCTCCCGGTTCAAGGAAGAGCCGGACTGGATGCTGGAGTACCGGCTGCGGGCGTACGACCACTTCGTCGAGCGTCCGATGCCCGACTGGGGCCCGAGCCTCAGCGACATCGACTTCGACTCCTACACCTACTACGCGAACCCCCTGCTGGAGGGCGAGACGAAGCGCAAGTGGGAGGACCTTCCCGACGACATCAAGAACACCTTCGAGAAGCTCGGCATCCCGAAGGCGGAACGCGAGTTCTTCGGCGGGGTCGGGGCCCAGTACGACAGCGGGACCGTCTACCACAAGATCCGCGAGGACCTGGCGGCCAAGGGCGTCATCTTCACCGACACGGACACCGCGGTGAAGGAGCACCCGGAGATCGTCCGGAAGTACTTCGGCAAGATCGTGCCGTACAACGACAACAAGTTCTCCGCCCTCAACAGCGCGGTCTGGTCCGGCGGGAGCTTCGTCTACGTGCCGCCGGGGGTCGACGCCGGGATCCCGCTCCAGGCCTACTTCCGGATCAACGCCAAGAACGTCGGCCAGTTCGAGCGGACACTGATCGTCGCCGACAAGGGCGCGAAAGTGCATTATCTCGAGGGTTGTACGGCACCCATCTATTCGACGGACTCGCTCCACGCCGCCGTGGTAGAAGTCGTCGCAGAACCGTACGCCAAGCTGCGATACACTACGATCCAGAATTGGTCGAAGAACGTCTACAACCTGGTGACCAAGCGGGCGGTCGGGTACGAGAACTCCCTCGTGGAGTGGGTCGACGGGAACATGGGCTCGAAGATCACGATGAAGTACCCGTCGGTCTACCTCAAGGGCCGCGGCGCCCGCGCCGACATTCTCTCCGTCGCCTTCGCGAGCCAGGGCCAGATCATCGACTCCGGGGCGAAGGCCGTCCACTCGGCCCCCGACACGTCCAGCAAGATCATCGCGAAGTCGATCGCGATCCGGGGCGGTCAGACGAGCTACCGCGGACTCCTCCACGTGGCGCCCGGTGCCACGGGGGTGAAGGCGGCCGTGCGGTGCGACGCCCTCCTGCCCGACGAGGAGGGCCGCTCCGACACCTACCCGTACAACGAGATCCACGAGGAGGACGCGACGATCACCCACGAGGCGGTCGTCGGCAAGATCGGGGAGGAGCAGATCTTCTACCTGATGAGCCGCGGGCTCAACGAGTCCGACGCGATCCACCTGATCCTGATGGGGTTCCTCGCGGAGTTCCAGAAGGAACTGCCGGTCGACTACGCGCTCGAGCTGAACCGTCTGATCCAGCTCGAGATGGCCGGCGCCGTCGGGTGAGCGGAACCGGTCCGGGCGCCGAGCCCGGTCGCCGCGACGCCGTCGCTCGGGCCCGAAGGGGTTGGCCGTTCGCGGGCTCCGCCGCTCACGGCGGAGCGCCGAGGTGGGACCACGCCACGTCCACCCCGTATCCGACCGCGGCG
>JASHWW010000084.1 GCA_030043855.1 Thermoplasmata archaeon | reverse complement strand
ACGCCCGCCACGGTGATCTTCATGACGAATTTCGAGGCGGTCGACGACCACGTGACGGAGGCGCTCACCGCGTCGCCCGGGGCGACCGAGACCGATTTGATGATCTGGATGTCGTTCAACGGAAACAGCTCCCACCACGCGTGGTACGATACCGCACCGCCCGAGCATTCCGCGAGCGTTCCGATCTGCTCGACCGTGGAGGTGCCCGCCCCGTCGATCCCGACCCAAAAGACGTCGTACGCCTTGCCGGTCGGTGGGCAGGTCACGGTCGGTTGGGTCCAGGCCCCGGTCACCTTGGTGACCGTATCCGCCGAACCGGTCGCGAAATATCCCGCCCAGTTGTCGGACATGTAATTCGTCACCCCGAACAACTGCGTCGGCGAGCCATGGAGACCGCTCGCTCCCGCCGGGGCGACCATCCCCACCAACCCACCCGTCACCACACCGAACACCGCCACGACGCCGATCCACACGAGGATTTGCCGCATCGTCCGCGGAACGGGGTCTCGGTATTTTGACCTGCGCATAGGCGCCGAACGGTGCGAACGGACGCGGACGTCCGACCCCGTTCCGGCGCCGAGCGGGCGCGCACCGGGCGGCCCCCGCTCCCCGAAGTCCCTAAGTGCGGCCGCCCGGTGGCAGAGCGTGACTCCCCCGGTGAAGGCCCGCAGTGGCCACATCCTGCTCGACTCGAAGCGCTCGTACAAGGACCTGATCCGGGTCTATCCGGAGATCCACAAGCGCGTCGTCGAGATGAACCGCCCCTTCGTCAAGGAGTCCGACCCGCTCCTGCCCGACGTGCTCCTCGACGAGAACCTGCGCGACTTGAAGGGCGATCGCAAGCCCGTGGGGTACAATCGCCAGGACGCCTTCGGACTGCGGCTGATCTTCCCGATCGTCGACGAGCGACGCGCCGAGTTCTACTTCACGAAACCGGCCCGCTGCCAGGAGGTCGTCCAGATCACCGAGCAGGTGTCGACGTTGCTGCGCCGCCGGGGGATCAAGCACACCGTCGAGTACGACCGGCTCGCCCTCGGCCCCCCACGGGGAATCCCCGGGATGCCGCCCCCGGGGCGGTCGGGTTCCTGCCCCCGTAACCCCTACGGCTCGGTCGGGGGCCGGCGGAACAGCGAATAGGTCGTCGGCGCCGTCGGGGGCGGGGCGGCGACCGGCGCTTCCGGCGCGGGCGGGGTCGTGACTCCCACGGCCTGGAGCTTGCGGAGCGCCTCGCGAGCCTTCTCGAGCGCGGCGGCGTAATCGGTCTCGCGCAGCTGCAGCGATTCGGCGAGCAGCCGGCGCGCATCGGTGGTGTCGATGTGCCGCTCCTGCGCGCGACTCAGGGCGGCGTCGATCAGGTAGTGGAGGTTCGTTAGCTCCCGGTGGAGCGATTTCCGGAGGTTCAACTCCTCCTCCGCCTGCAGGAGGAGTCGGCCGGCGTCCAGCGGCTTGCCCGACGCCGACATCTCCTCGACGACCCGGAGCCGCTCCCGGATCGCCTGGACGTTCACGTGGAGCCCCTCCTGGGCGAACGTCACCTCGGTCACCAGGTCCTTCAAGCGGCGGGCGAACGGAGCCTGGACCGCCGGTTCGAGCGCCTCGACCGCCCGACGGAGCAGCGCCTCCGCCTCGTTGACGCGCCCGGCGTCCAACGCGACGCGGGCCTCGCTGAACGTCTGCATCACGGGGGTCGTATCGACGCCCAGACGTTCGCCGACCCACAGGCGCTCCTTGAAGGCGTTCATCCGGCCGAGCAGCTCTTCCTGACGGCGACGGCGCGCGATGTCGGCCTCGGACTTGACGAGGCGCAAGGCCGCGGCGAAATCGCCCTTCTCCCGCAGGCGCGCGAGCTCGCGTCGGACCTCCTCGCGCCGGTCGGTCTCGGCCGGGGTGCTCGGACCGACCAGGAGGTGTTCGCTCTCGACCTCCCGCCAGCGGCCTTCGACGATCGATTCGAACAACCGCCCGCTCGAGCTCGACGCCCGGGCCAGGGAATCGCGGACCTGCCCCCACTCGCGGCTCCGGAGCGCGGACTCGGCTTCGGCGACCAGGGACTCCAGGGGGTCGATCTCGGCCCCGAGCCCCTCCGCGCGCGTCGATTCCACTTGCCGCCGGAGGTCGGCGAGCGGACCGGTGAAGAGTCGCTCGATGGCCCATCGACCCATCTCGGTCGACTCGCGGGCCTCGCGGACGGCTTCGGAATACTGGCCGGACTCGGCCCGGTGTCGGGACCCCGCCAGGCGCTCGGACGCGTCCGGGGCGCTGGCCCCGAGCTCGGTCGACTCCGCCAGCTGCCGCTCCGCAACGGCGAAGGCGTCCTTCCACCGGCGGTGCCCGTCCCGCGCGACCTCGAGCGTGTCCGAGGCGGCGATCGTCTGGGCGAGGACCTCGGGGTACGCGTGCCCTTCGAAGGCGGTCTTCGCGCGGGCGAGCTCGTCGACCGCGGCGGCCGAGACGATGCCGTCCTCGGTGGCCCGGGCGAGCGCCCGCTCGGTCGCCTGCAGGGACCCCTGCGCGAGGCGGCGCTGGAGCTCCACGCGCTCGAGCTCGGATTCGCTCTTCGCGGCGAGCTGGACCGCTTCGACGGACCGACCCTCGTCCAATGCCATCCGGGCCTGGTGCAGCAGGTTCTCGGCGATCGAGGTGTTGCTCCCTTCCCGCCGCAGCCGGGTGACGGTCGCCTGGAACCCAGCGAGGGTCTTCGACACGTGCTGATAGGTGACCTGCAGGATCTCCCGCTCGAGCGGGCTGCCGAGTTCGATGGCCCGCGCATACTGCCGCTGCGCCAGGAGCTCGTCGATCCGTTCGACCTGGGCGCGGAGGCCGGCGACGTCCACGTGGAGGAGCTCCGCCTCGGCGAGCGCTTCGCGCGCTCGCTTGGCGACCCGGTCGGCGTGCTCGACGAACCCGCGGGTCGCCACGAACTCGCTCCGCGCGGTGTCGAGCAGCGTCGCGGCGCCCACCGGGAGCGGGAGCGCGATCCGACGCCGCGCCTCGCTGAGCGGAGCGAGGATCTTGTCGACCTGCACGCGGGCAGCGCGGGCGATGTCGAGGTCGCGCTCCAGGGCCCGCAGGTTCTCCTCGAGGATCGGTCGGACGACCGCGATCAGCTCCTCGTGGACCTGCCGGGCGGCGGTGCGCGTCGCGGCGGGGGGAGCCGTCGTCCGCTCGGTCTCGAGTTCCTGGAGGCGGTGCTGGAAGGCCTCCATCGGGGCCGAGAGCCGCCGGCCGTCCTCGATCAGGAGTCGGATCTCGGTGAGGAGGCGGTCGGCGTCGAGGCGCGCCTCCTCGGTCCCGAGCGACTGGGTGACGCCGTCGACGAGCGTCCGCGCCCCATCGAAATCGAGCGCCTGAAAGGCGAGGCGAGCGTTGCGGAGCGGTTCGTAGAACGGGGTCGGATCGGTCCCCTGGGCGCGGAGCCGGCTGAGCAGCTCCTGGGCGTGGGAGATCCCTTCGAGCACGGACTGCGCGGCACCCCGCGCGCGGGACGCCTGCTCCTCGAGCTGGCTCGCGATCCGGTAGGCGTCCAGGTACTGTCCGCCCCGTGCCGCGGTCTGCGCGTCCTCCAGCGGCCCGCGGAACTTGGACAGGTCGAGGCCCATCGTCTCGAGTTCCACGAGCGACAGCTTCGCGTGGGAGACCGCCTCCTCGCTGCGGAGCAGCTGCTGCTGTTGGGCGCGGGTCCGGATCTCCTGGGAGGCCCGGGACGCCTTGACGAAGTCGCCCATGTTGAAGATCTGCTGGACCTCGTCGATCTGGCGCTGGACCTCGTCGGACGCCCCGCCCATCGTCTCGAGGATCCGGCCTTCGGTCTCCAGGAGCTCCACGAGCGCCGACGCATGCGCCGCGAAGACCGCGGCGAAATCGCGCTCGGCCCGCCGCAGGCTCTCGATCGAAGCGGCGAGGTCGTTCTTGACGCGAAGGGAGATGTCCGCGTCGGCGAGCAGCCGACGCACGGGCGCCGTGAGCGCCTCGTCGGGGATGTCGGTCAAGCCCTGCTGCATCTCCTCGACGCGGCGGGCGATGTAGGGCGCGGCGGCCGTGCGCAGGGCGACCTCCGCCTTCGCCACCCGCTCCGCCCCCTCGACGAGCTCGCTCTCCTCCAGCAATCGGTGGGCCTCGGTCAGGTCCCGGTCGGCGGTGTCGGTGAGGAAGCCGCGCTCCCGGGCGTACTCCCGGATCCGATCGAGGGCCGCCGCGTGCTGCCGGTAGAACTGGAGCGCGTCCCGCCCGAGGTGGACGACCGTCTCGCGCAGCACCTCGCGTGCCGGGCCGACCTCCGCTCGCTCCACGTGCGTGCGGGCGCGGGCGATCGACGTATCGAACGTCTCCGAGGCGAACCCCGCGGCTCGGAACCGCCGGAGCATCTCCTCGACCGACCCGAGCTCGTCCCGGGCGCCGTCGAGGTCCTCCGTCAACTGGCTGACGCGCTCGAGCGCCTCCTGGCTCGCCGCGAGCGCCTCGGAGTAGATCTTCAACCGCATCGCCTCGCGCGCTCGGGTCATCGCGGCGAAGACGTCCGTCGGGTCGCGTCCCAGACGTCGCGCTTCCGCAATCCGCGGGCGGACCTCGTCGAGCAGCCCGGCAACGACGCTGACGATCGGTTCCTCGGCGGCCCGGCGGGCGTCGGCGAGGATCCCGGCGATCTCGAGGGGCGGCGCGGACGGGAGGCGGGCGATGGCACTCTCGACCGCCTCCCGCGCCGTGGTCGGGTCGACGCCGTAGTCGACCGTCGCGGCGAGCGAGCTGCGGAGCGCCTCCAGCGCCTGGGCGCACCGCTCGCGCAGGGTCCCGGCGAGCTCCTCGCCGGCGGCTTCGATCTCGCCGACCGTCTCCGGCCACCGTTCCGGGCTCGACTCGGAGTCGTTCCGAAGGGCCGCCTCGAGCCGGCCCGTGGGGGCGCCGTACTCCTTGGCGGAGGCGAGCAGCTGGTCGGCGGCCGCGCGGGAGACGCCCCGGCGCTGCGCGGCCTCCGGAAGGCCCTCCGCGACCGCGCGCGAGAGGGCGTCCATCGCCTCGGCGAGGCGACCTTCCTTCGCGGGCAGGAGCGCCGTCTGCAGGCGGGCATCGAATCCCTGGATCCGGTCCGGGGGCAGGTCGGCCCATCGGGCGAGCGCGAGCGCCCGGTCCCGGGCTCCGACGACATACGCGGCCTCCCCCGCGCGCAGCCCGTCCTCGACCTGGGCCAGCCGCTCGACGATCTGCATCCACGGCGTCCCGGGGGCCGGGTGGGCGAGCGACTCCAGTTCGGCCGTGACGTCGGCCGGGATCGGCACGCCGATCCCCGACAGCCGGCCGAGGCCATCGGCGGTCCGTTGTCGACGATCTTCGATCGTCGCGGGGACCGTCTGGGCGAGCAGATCGAGCAGCGCGTTCGCCTCCGTCTCGACCGCGTCCCAGTCGGAACGCCGCGCGAGGTCGCGGATCTTCTGTTGGCGCTCGAGCGCCTCCGGCGGTACGATCCCGAGTCGTTCGAGGAAGCTCAGTCGTTCGTCGACGTCCTTGAGGACCGCCTCGGCGGATTGACGCTTCTTCTTCAGCGCCTCGGCCTTCTCTTGCAGGATCCGGGTGATCCGAGACGAGGGGAGCGCGCCGCCCCCGCCCGGATTCGACATGCCCAAGGCCCCCTAACGCACGCCCGCCCCCTCGGCCGGCGAGGGTGTCACGGGCAGTCGATTCATGCCCGGCCCCCTTTATAAATGAGTCGCGCGTTTTTCGGGGTCGCTCCGCCGGAGCGCGTTACGTTCGCATGATGCGGCGCTTCCCCATCGCGTCCAGGTACTGGACCTCCGTGCCCGGGGAGAGCTGCCCCTTCGTCTCGGCGTCCAGTGCGAGGTTGAACGTCTCGTACGACTCGAGGTCCATCAGCTGGACCTCCGACTCGGTGAGCGACAGCACCTGAGCCTGCCGCTTCCCGATCATCGGGACCTGGACCTTGTGCTTCACCGGAAAGACGACGCTCCGCTTCGACCCATCGAACAGGCCGACCGCGTCGATCCGTGCCTTCGCCTCGCCGTGCTTCCCCGGTTTCGAGGTCTGGATGCTCAGGATCCGGCACGGCTCCTCGTCGATGAGCATGTACCGGCCCTCCTTCAGCTCCCGAACCTCCTGCTGTGTCCAGGCCATCGAGGTCGTCCTCGCTGCGCCGGAGGTCGGCAGCGGGATAACCCTTGCTCCGGTCGCGCGGCGGTTCGCCCCGCGCCGAGAGAGAGTTTATTCTCGGCCGGCCCCATCCCACCGGTACCCGGCACCGTCCGGGCGGATGCATGGTCGAGCCCGAGGTCGCGTACTCCCCGCATCGTCTCGAGGAGGACGCGCGGACCCTGTGGCGCGGACGTCGCTTGCCGCCCGCCGGGGGACTCCTGGGTCGATCGGACGGGCCGGTGCTCCGGCAGTTCCTCGGCGCGATCGTTCCGACGGACCGGCCCGTCCGGGCCGTGCAACGGGCGCTCGCCGCGGACGTGGACGCCCGCTACGCGGCCATCTCCGGGCGACGGGCGATCGGCACCCTCCGCCAGCTCGGTGGCGGCCCCGGCCACGCGATGGCGCCGATCGACCAGGCCCTGGTGGCGCTCGGCATCTGGGTGGGAGGCGACGGCGCGCATCCGTCCGACGACGCGGACCGGACGGAAGCGATCCGGGCGATGATCGGCCGCCTGGCGCGCCGCGGTTCGATCGTGGCCCGGGACGTCACCCTGCGGGTCTGTCCGAAGTGCGCCGCCCCGCGGACGCCCGAGCGGATCGTCTATCAGGCCGAGGAGGGCGACACGTTCCTGATCCGGTTCCCGGCGCACGTGGGCGACCAGGACCTCTCCCTCCTGGTCTGGGTCGATGCCCCGTGGCGCCTCCTCGGGACGAGCGCGCTGCTCGTCAATCCCGAGCTGCCGTACGTGATCGCCCGGTTCCGGCGCAAGGATCGGGACGAGTGGATCCTGACGGCCCGCTCTTCGCTCGACCGGATCCGCGACTGGGTCCGCGGCGCCGATCTCGAGGTCGTTCGGGAGGTCACCGGGGCGACCCTGGTCGGGACCCCGTACGACTATCCGCTGAAGCACGAGTTCCCGATGGGCGGCAGCCTCGAGCCGCCGTCCGGCACGGTCCAGGCCGTCGGCGACGTCGGCGACAGCGGGACCGGCATCGTGCCGCTGGTCCCGGGTCACGGCGGGACCGACGCGCAGATCTCGGAGCGATTGAAGATCCTCGGATGGCCGCTCCTCACGGCGCGCGGGCAGCTCGACCTGACGCTCATGCACAAGTACGCGGGGCTCGATCTCGACTCCGCGAACGAGTTCGTCGTCCGGGACCTCTCCGAAGCGGGCGGGGTCTTTGCCCGCCTCCGCGTGCGTCGCGGCGTTCCGCACTGCTCCGTCTGCGGTTCGGGTCTCGTCTGGACGCCGGGGCGCGCCTGGTGCCTCGAGCCCGGCCGTCTGCCGCGGGATGCCATCGACCTGTACCGACGGCTGCTCCCGCACGACCCTCCGATCGGCCAGATCGAGGTCGCGCCGTGGCCGATCAGCGAGACGACGGCCAGCTCCGCCCCCACGGCGGTGCCCCTCCTCGAATGCGGTCGCTGCGAACGGCTCGACACCCCGCAGGCCAACCTCACCTGCCCGTGCGGCGGCCACCGCCGGGTCGTCTTCCGGATGCTGCTCCCGTCCGTCCAGGGCGTCTTCGGGGCGTGGGCCCGCTCGGACCCCTATCCGATCGGTGACCCCGCCCGACTGTACGTGAACCATCGCCGACGGGTCCCCGCGATCGTCCACCATCTGACCGCGAGGTCCGTCGTCGAGGGGACGACCGGCGACGTGACCGTCGCGATCCTCCCGTCGGTCGCGGAGGTCGACCTGGCGGAGTTGCTCACCCGCTTCGGTTCGGACGCGGTCCGGGGCGCGCTGGTGCGCACCGCCGGGTCCGACGCGTCGGCGGAGGGGCTCACGGCCCGCTGCCGGCAGGAGCACGCCCGTCTGACCCGGCTCGCGGCCCTCACCCAGGACGTGGCGGGCCGGTGCGACCGGGCCCTGCTGGCCGGGTTCGGCCGGCCGATCGGCGGGTTCCTCGGGGAGCTCGAGACCGAGGACCGGGCGCTGCTCGCCCGGTGGGAGCGGAGCCGCGTGCAGATCGTCGCGGACTTCGACCGGTGGTCGTCCGCGGCCGCCCACCGGCGCCTCTTTCACTTCCTCGACGTCGACCTCGCCGAGTACCGCCGCTGGGTCGCCCCGCGCCTGGCCCTCCCCGGGAACGTACCGTCCAAGCGGGCGGCCCTGCGCTCGCTCGGGCACGTCCTGCGGTCGGCCGCGACCTTGCTCGCGCCGATTGCGCCGTTCCTAGCGGAAGCGGTCCACCGCGCGTTCTCGACGGACGCGACGAGCCTCTTCGAGGAGACGCTGCCCGAGATCGACCGCGCGCTGCTGGACGACGCCCGCATCGCCGCCTGGGACCGCTGGCGGAGCGTCGTCGCCGGGCTCGAGCGGTTCCGCCACACGCAGGGGATCCCGGAGCACGCGGAACTCCCCTCGATCGCCCTCGTTGTCGCCGACGAGGCCCTGGCCGGTCGATTGCGGGCCGAGGCCGACCTCTTGGCACGTCTCGGCCGCGTGGCGCGCGTCGAGGTCGGGTCGCCATCGCAACCGTGGACCGGCCGCCAAACCGAGCTCCGACCGAACGAGGCGGAGATCCAACGCGCGTATCCTTCGTTGGCGACGCAGATCGTTCACCTGCTCCAACGGACCCCGCCCCGCCGGGGGAAGGACGGCGCCCTGCCGTCCGAGATGAACGTCGTCATCCAGGGTCTCCCGCGGCGGATCGCGCCGTCGATGTTCGAGTATGTCCAGACGCTGCCGCGGGGCGTCGAGGTCGTTCCGTGGAGTCTCGGAGAGATGTACGTGGCGCGCCCGACCGGCACCCCCGGTGCCTCGCCATCGCGTCCGTCCCTCTCGGCCGACGCATTCTGGCTGGTCGCCCGTCTGGCCCAACGTCTGCGAAAGGCGCCGCCGGAGGTACGCGCCCGGCCCCTCGTGGCCATCGCGATCGCCCAGGACCCGCTCGCCGAGGAACTCCGGCAGAACGCCGGACCGATCGCGGAGTTCCTGGGGCTCGCCGAACTGCGGACCGTCGACCTCGCCGCCGCCCCCCGGGGAAGCCCGCGGATCGATGGACGGACCCGGACCGGTGCGCGGTGGTCCGTACATCTTCCGGACGTCCCCCCGCTCCCACCCGC
>JASHWW010000083.1 GCA_030043855.1 Thermoplasmata archaeon | reverse complement strand
TATGATCCTCACGACCGGCAACCAGGCGGTCGCGCTCGGCTTCGTCGTCGGCGGTGGGCGGTTCTTCGCCGGGTACCCGATTACGCCCGCCACGGAAGTGATGGAGTACCTGCAACGGTACCTTCCGGCGTTCGGCGGGGTCGTGCGCCAGGCCGAGGACGAACTGGCCGCGGTGAATATGATCATCGGCGCCTCCTACGCCGGGGCCCGGGCGATGACCTCGACGAGCGGCCCGGGGCTCTCGCTCATGACCGAGGGGATCGGACACGCGGGGGCCGCGGAGATCCCGATCTTGGTCGCGGATTGCCAACGGGTCGGCCCCTCGACGGGGCAACCGACCCGCCACGAGCAGTCGGACCTCTCGCACCTCGCGAATCTGGGCCATGGCGAGTACCCTCGGTTCATCCTCGCGCCGGCGACGCCGGCCGACGCGTTCGGGATGACCGTCGACGCGCTCAACCTCGCCGAACGGTGGCGCGTCCCGGTGATCCTGCTCCTCGACCAGGCGCTCTGCCAGAACACGACCACCAGCGAACGGTTCGACCTTGCCCACGTCCGGGTCGACCGCGGCAAGCGTCTCACCGGGGACGCCGTCGCGAAGATGGAGCAGTACAAGGTCTACGAGCTCCAGGACGACGGGGTCAGCCCGTTCGCCCCCCCCGGAACCCCGGGGATCTGGTCCGAGGTGACGGGGAACGAGCACGACGAGTGGGGCCACGTCTCGGTGAATCCCACGAATCGTCTGCGGATGATGCACAAGCGGATGGAGAAGATGGTGAAGGCGCGGGACGAGCTGCCCGAGTCGCGCATCTTCGGCCCGGCGACCGCCCGCATCGGGTTGGTCGGCTTCGGCAGCACCTCCGGCCCGATCCAGGAGGCCCGCCAACTCCTCGAGCATCGCGGGATCCCGACCCGCTACCTCCAGGCCCGCACCCTCTACCCCGTCCCCGGCCACGAGATCGACCCGTTCCTCGCCTCGGTCGACGTCGCCTACGTCGTCGAGCACAACTACACCGGCCAGTTCGCGCGGCTGCTCCGGGAGACGCTCCCGTGGCACCACGCCAAGCTCCGGTCGATCCTGCGGTTCGACGGCTTCACCTTCCGCGCGCCGGAGATCGTCGCCCAGATCCGGGAGGCGGCGTAGATGGTCCAGTCGGCGAAGCCGGTTCCCCCGATCTGGTGCCCGGGCTGCGGCGACTTCTCGGTCCTCGCCGCTGTCAAGAAGTCGGCCCAGGAGCTGAAGATCCCCGTCCACGAGCTCGTGCTCGTCGGGGGGATCGGCTGCTCGGGGTCGATCCACAACTTCCTCGAGATCAACGGGATCCACGCCCTGCACGGGCGCCTGCTCGCCCAGGCGGTCGGCGTGAAGCTCGCGAACCCGTCGCTGACCGTCGTCGCGGCGGGCGGAGATGGCGACGGCTACGCCATCGGGATGGGGCACTTCATGCACGCGTTCAAGAAGAACGCGTCGATCCTGTACATCGTCATGAACAACGAGACGTACGGGCTGACGAAGGGGCAGGCGTCCCCGACCAGCCAAATCGGGTTCGAGGGAAACGTCGAGCCGCCGTTCCACTCGATCCTCACCGCGCTCTCGATCCCCGCGCCGAACTTCATCGCCCGGTCGTTCTCGGGCGACCCGAAGGGGATGACCGCGATCCTGACGGAGGCGATCCGGTTCAACCGCGAGGGCCGGGGGTTCGCGTTCGTCGAGGACCTGTCGCCGTGCGTGACGTACAACGACACGTACAAGCTCTGGCGCGAGAAGGTCGTCGACGTGGCGAAGCTGCCCGGGTACGATCCGACCGACCGGAAGAAGATGTTCCAGCTCTGCCTCGAGACCATCGAGGAGGGTCGGATTCCGATCGGCGTGATGCACCGGCCGAAAGAAGTGCACGCCGACGGACTCGAGCTGAAGCTCGTCGGCACCACGGCCGGCCCGGTGCGCTCGGAGATCGGGCTGGAGCCGAACCTCTCCGCGTACCAGAAGCTCCTGGCCGGACTCGCCTGACGTCCCACGCGCTCAAACCCCGGCACGGCGTCCCGCCCCGGGGGGGACCGCCATCTGGATCGGGATCGACGACACGGATAGCCCGGCGGGCGGCTGCACCACCCACGCGCTGACCGAGCTCCTCGCCGTCGCGAGAGACGCGGGACTCGACCTGCTCGGCGAGCCCCGCCTGGTCCGCCTCAACCCGAACGTCCCCTGGAAGACCCGGGGCAACGCCGCGCTCTCCGCCCGCCTCGGACGCGGCGCCGGCCCGCGTCGCGCGATCGGGGAGATTGGCGGCCGGACGGTCTGGGCGTGGCGCTCGGGACGTTCCGTCCCCGTCGCCGACGCCGAACGGTTCCTCTCCGCGGCCTGGGACCGGCTGCTCGCGACGTCCCGACACGGAACGCCCGGCACCGACCCCGCGTTGGTCGCGACCGATCGGGGGCTGCCCGCGGCGCTGTACTGGGAGGCGGTCCGCACCATCGTGCCGGTCGCCCGGGTCCGTTCGACCCTTCTGGCGCAAGGCGCCTGGGTCCGGACGGCGGCGGACGACCGGGGGATCGTGGGAGCGGCCGCGGCGATCGCGTGGCCCGGCCGACGGCGGACCTGGGAACTGATCAGCTACCGGGACGCGACGCGGGAGGGTCGACCTCGGGTCGTCTCGGCCCCGAGCGTCCGGCGCGCCCAGCGTCGGGAGCCGACCTTCTTCCTCTGCGAGGACCTACGGACGCGTCGGTTGCTGGTCACACCCCACACCCCGTGCCCCATCCTGTTCGGACTCCGCGGATCGACGGCGGAGGGGCCCCTGCGCGCGCGACGTTGGGTGCGGTCCGAGCCGGTGGACCGCTGGGTGCTCTTCCGGACGAACCAGGGAACGGGGGACCATCTCCGGCCCCGGACCGTCCGTACGATGGGTCCGTACGAGTCGGGGACGATCCGCGGGACGGTCGAGTCCCGCCCGGAGGTCCTGCGAGGGGGGCACGTGCGGTTCGACCTCCGGGATCGAGTCGGCGACGTCGTCCGGGTCGTCGCGTTCGAGCCGACGAAAACCCTCCCGCGCATCGCCCGCTCCCTGGTTCCCGGGGACCGGGTGGCGGCGTGGGGGGCGAGGGCCGGAGACCCGGCGGTCCGGCTCGAGGGGATCCGTGTGGAGCGACTGGCGCCCCGCCCGGAGCGGTCGCGCCCGCCCCGGTGCCCGAACTGCGCAGGTCGGATGCATTCGGTCGGAGCGGCGCGGGGGTACCGGTGCGAGACGTGCCGTACCCGCCTCCCTCCCGAGTCCGCGCGCCGGCCGTCGGTCGTTCTCCGGTTCGGCCCGGGCGTCTACCACCCGACCCCCTCCGCCCGGCGGCACCTGGCGCCGCTCGGTCCCGAACCCTAGACGCCGCACGATCTGCGGGTCCCGCGCTCCCCGCAGGGAGGTCGCCTCGACGGTCGGCGAACGGGGGCGCCACCGAGAGCTTTTGAGCCGACGCCCGCTAGCAATACGGTAGGCGAGGAAGGGTGGCCGGAGTCCGCACCAAGGCCGCGATCCTGTTCGCGGTCATCATCGCACTGTTCGTCGCCGTCGGCGGCCTCGTCGGCGAGTTCGTCTTCGGCAGCTGGTTGGCCGGGCTCGTCGTCGCGTTCGGTCTCTCCCTGGTCCTGAACTTGGTCTCGTACGTCTGGTGCGACCGCCTCGTCCTCTGGTCGACGAAGGCGCGCATCGTCACCCCGCGGGAGGCCCCGCGGCTCGCGAAGATCGTCGACGAGCTCGCCCCCCAGTTCCACCTCGTCGCCCCCCGCCTCGCGATCGTGCCGTCGCAGACGCCGAACGCGTTCGCCACCGGCCGGGACGAGCGGCACGCCATCGTGGCGGTGACCGAGGGGATCCTCCCGCTGCTCAACGACCGCGAGCTGAAGGGCGTCCTGGCGCACGAGCTTGCCCACGTCCGCGACCGCGACGTCCTCCTGATGACCTTCGCGGCCACGCTCGCCGGCGCCATCGCGTACGCGTCGCAGATCGTCTTCTTCTCGATGCTGTTCGGCGGGACGAACAACCGCAGCAACGTCAACCCGATCGTCCTGCTGGTCGCGATCGTCACCGCGCCGATCGCCGCGATGCTCGTCCAGCTCGCGATCTCCCGCTCCCGGGAGTACCGCGCGGACGAGGTCGGCGCGTGGACCCTGGGCGACCCCGAAGCGCTCGCGAGTGCGCTCCAGAAGCTGGAGACCGCCAACGTGCGCCAGCCGATCAACGTCGGCTCGCCCGCGCAGGCGAGCCTCTACATCGTGAACCCGTTCCGCGGCGCGTCGGTCGCCCGGCTCTTTTCGACGCACCCCCCGACCGCGGACCGGATCCGACGCCTGCGCGCGATGCACAAGGACTTCCGCTACCGGCCCCCGGTGCGCGGCGCGACGGTCCGGGGCAGCCCGGCGGGAGCCCCGAGCCGGTCGTAGTCCGATGCCGACGTGCCCGGCCTGCGGCAGCCCGGTCGACGACGGCGCGCAAGCGTGCCCGCGCTGCCAGCTCGGCGTCTCGCTGTTCGAGGCGGTCCGGGAGGCGGCCGGCTCCGGGCGTTCGAACGATCCCACGTACCTGCGGACGATCGGCGAGCTGATCTCGACGATCGACCTCACGCCGCCGCCGGCCGTGGCGGCCCCGTCTGCCCCGGCGCAAGGATTGCTCTCGCGACCCGCGCGCTTTCCGGCGCTGCCCGCCGCGGTCCCGCCACCGGCGGCCCGCGAGGCGCCCCCGGTCCCCTCGCTCGTGGACTTCCCGGCGCTCCCCGCCGCGACCGGTTGGAAGGAGCTCAAGCGCCGGGTCGACGATTACTTCCAGCTCGCCCGCCGCCTGGGCCTCGATTTCACGGCGTTCGAGTCGCGCGCTGCGGCGGCGAACCTCTCCGACGACGAAGCGTCGCTCGATGCGGTCGGCCGGGAGATGTTCGTCCACCTCGCGAGCGCGATCGCCGAGGAGTTCGAGACCACGATCGCCCGCCGGAACGAGCTCGCGCAACTGGTGCCGACCCCGAGCGCGGACGTCGAGCTCGAATCCGTCCGCGCCTCGATCTCGACGGGGGATCTGATCGGGGCGTACCGGCGGATCGTCCATCTGCGCGACACCCTCGCCCGGGTCGAGGAGGAGTGGGCGGCCGGCCGCATCCTGGTCACGGAGTGCGACCTGCTGGTCCAGACGATCCGCGAACTCGGCGGCGACCCCGGGCCGGCGATCGGACCCCTCGAGGAGGGCCGTCGCAGCTTCGCCAAGGGCCAGCGGACGGAGGCCGAGCGGATGCTCGCCCGCGCGGCGGTGGCGCTCTGGTCGGTCCTGGAACCGCTCTTCTTCGACGAGCTCAAACGCCGACGCGACCGCCTCGTGGCGCTGCGGGCGACCGGCGTCGACATCGCGCCCGCCCTGGTCGACCTCCGCGAGATCGCCGAGGAGCTGCGACAGCGGAACTTCGTCGGCACGGTCACCGCGTACCGGCGACTGACCGCCTTCGTGGAGCGGACCTCGACGGCGGTCGAGCCGCCGGCGGCCGAGACACTCGTGGCCCCCGTCCGCCCCACGCCGTCGGTTTAATACCCGACCACGGGTCGGGACGGGGATGTCCCCCGCACTCCGCGGCTTCCGCGACTACCCCCCGCCCGAGGCGGGGGCCCGCTCCGAGCTCCGGCGCCGGATGCGCGCCGGAGCCCGACGGTCGGGGTACGTCGAGCTCGAGGTCCCGTGCGTCGAGAGCTTCGAGCTCTACCAGACGAAGAGCGGCGAGGGGATCGCCGCCGAGACGTGGCTGTTCCATGACAAGGGGGACCGCCCCGTCGCGCTCGTGCCCGAGCAGACCCCCTCGCTCGCCCGGATCTTCGTCGAGCGGGCGAAGTCGGAGCCGATGCCGGTCAAGTGGTTCACGGTCTCGAAGAGCTGGCGGTACGAGGAGCCGCAGGCCGGCCGGACGCGCGAGTTCGTGCAGTTCAACCTCGACCTGCTGGGAGTCCCCGGCGTCGAGGCGGAGACCGACCTCCTCGCGACCGCCGCCCAGATCATGGACGACGTCGGGGCCCAGGGACTGTACGCGTTCCGGATCAGCGACCGGGCGATCGCGGAGGGGATCGGGCGGCGGTTCGGCGCGAAGAATACCGCCCGATTCTTCCGGGCGGTGGACCGGTACCGCAAGGTCCCCCCGGCGGAGTTCGAGGGGGAGCTGGCCGCGGCCGGGGTCGCGGCCGACGGCGTCCGCGAGCTCTCCGACCTGTTCGCCGCGGCGGAAGGCGGGATCCCGCCGGTCGACCTCGCCGAGTACTTGCGCGACCTCACCGACCGGGGCCTCGATGAAGCGGCGAAGCACGGCATCGCCCGGCTCGAGAAACTGTTCGACCTGCTCGCCCGTGCGGGGCTCGGCGACCGCGTCGTCTTCGACCCCACGGTCGTCCGCGGGCTCGCCTACTACACTTCGACCGTGTTCGAGGCGTACTCCCGCTCGGGCGATGGCCGCTCGATTTTCGGCGGCGGGCGGTACGACCACTTGATCGAGCTGTTCGGCGGGCCCGCGACGCCGGCCGCGGGGCTCGCGATCGGGGACCAGACGCTCGAACTCCTGCTCAAGGGCGCGGGGCGGTGGCCCGAGGGCGAGCCGCCGCTCGACACCTACGTGGTCGTGGTCGACGAGTCGTTCACGCCCGAGGCGATCCAGGTCGTCCAGGAACTGCGGCGCGCCGGCGTCTCCGCGGACTGCGACCTGCTCGCCCGGTCGATGTCCCGGCAGCTCAAGGAGGCGGCGCGGCGGAAGAGCCGTCGGGCCGTGATCCTGGGCCTGAAGGAGGCGTCGCCGGGTGCGGTGACCGAGCGGGACCTGGCGACGGGTGCCCAGCGTGAGATCGCTCGGGACGCGGTGGCACGACCGGCGTGATCCCCTCGAACGTGGTGCCGTCCCAGAGGAGGATCCCCGGGGGCGACTCCGCCCCGTCGACGTAGCCGTACCAGTAGACGACCGCGCCTTCGCCGAACAGCTCCGTGTACGGCCCGAGCTGGCGCTTGAGGTTCTTCCGCAGCTCGACGTCGTCCCCGAAGTTCGCCTTCGACTCGATCCAGGTCAGCTTCTGACCGTAGAAGACGATCGGCTGGTCGAGGAGCGCGTCCGGGGTCTTCGCGTACTTGCCGCGCAGGTCCGCCTCGGTCCGGTAGCCGATGCCGTGCTTCTCCAGCCACCGCTGCAGGCGCTCCTCGCCCTTGCGGCCCCGTTCGCGCTGCAGCTCCATGCCGCGGGGCGAGTAGACCATGTCGTGGGCGAGGAGGTCTTCGACCTCGTGGCGGAGCCGGGCGTCCGGGGCGGTCTCGGGATGCAGGAACGTCTGCCAGACCTTCTTGCGGGGGATGCCGAGCTCGCCGAGCATCTGCTGGCCCATGAGGACCGGCGGGAACTTCCACTCCGTCGCGATGTCGAGGATCGACCGGCCGCGCTTCCACTGGCCGGCGAGTCGGGGGAGCTGGCGCTTGACGACGTAGAACCGCCGGGTCGCGTCGCGACTGACCCGGTGGGTGTGGATGACGAACAAGAGCTCCTCGTCGAGGCCCTCCGCGTGCGCGACGCGGTGGACGTCCTCGTAGGTCGCGAGTTGCTCGGAGAGGCGGAGATAGGTGGCGCGGTCCATCGGGTCGTACTCGGACGAGGTCGGCTCGGTCGAACCGTCTCGGCGGATAAGGTTGCGCCGGCGCGCGAGGGCCCGGGCGGCGTCAGTCGCGCCAGTCGAGACCGACCGTCCGCAGCCCCAGCTTCGGGATCGGCGGCAGGCGCCGCTTGTGGCGGTTCCGCGCGACGCGTTCGGCGACCGCCCGGACCGTCTCCGCCGGAAGGCCCGTCGCCGCGACGATCTCCGCCTCGGTGCGCAGCTCTTCGAGCCCGTGCAGGATCCGGTCGGCGTCCTCGTACCGGAACCCCAGCTCCGCCTCGTCGGTCTGCCCCTCCCAGAACCCCGCCGTCGGGGCGCGCTCGCGGATCGCGGCGGGGAGGTCCAACTCGGCGGCGAGGGCGCGCTCTTGGGTCTTGTAGAGGTCGCCGATCGGCAGCAGGTCGACCCCGCCGTCCCCGAACTTCGTGAAGTAGCCGAGGAGCAGCTCGGACTTGTTCCCCGTCCCCGCGACCAGCGCCCCCCGGTCGCGGGCGATGGCGTAGAGGGCCGTCATGCGGATCCGGGCGGTGACGTTCCCGACGGTGACCCGGTCGGCGAGGTCCGGCAACGCCGCGCGGTACGCCGCCTCGATCGCTCCGATCGGGATCGTCCGGGACGCGATGCCGAGCGATCGGGCGTACGCCTCCGTCTCCGCCCGCAGCGCATCGGGGTATCCCGCGCCCGGCAGCAGCACGCCGAAGACCCGTTCCGGACCCAGCGCATCCCGCGCGAGCCGCGCGGTCACGGCGCTGTCGATGCCGCCGGAGAGCGCGACCACGACTCCGTTCGCCTCCGTCCCCCCGGCGTGCGCCCGGAGGAACTGCGCGATCGTACGCGCCGCGTGCGCCGGGAGCCGCGGCGCCAGGTCGGTCACGCCTCGACTCCCAGCGGTTCCAATCCCCGGGACGCGGCCCACTCACCCCGACAGTCGCAGGCGAGCGCGTCGAGCGCGTCGAACGACTGGTCGAGCGAAGCGGCTTCGATGGCGGCGAGCACCCGGGTGTCGCACCGGCCGCAATTGTGCGGACCGCGCGGGAGCCCGCCGGCCGTCGGGAACGAGACGAGCCGGGCCGCGCTCCGGACCGCGGCCCCGCGACGGAGCGCCTCGACGACGGACCAGAGCCACGGCGGTCGGTACCGGCCCCGGCGGTAGAGCCACTCCACGACGGTCCCGTTCTGGATGTGGACCGGATTGATCGAGAGGGCGTCGAAATGACCGCTCGCCTCCGCGACGGAGCGGACGACGTCCTCGATCGACTCGGCTTCCGTCAGGTACGGCGGCTTGAGCAGGAGGTACGCCTTCGCCCGGGCGCCCAGCGACCGGACCCGGTCCCCGGCGGCGAGATACTCGGACGGCGGGGCGTTCTTGTGGACGTACCGCGCGAGGACGACCGGATCGGTCGTCTCCAACCCGAGCGCGACCTCGAGTTCGCCGGGGAACGACGCGGCGAGCGGGGCGATCCGGTCCGGTGTCGCGAACTCGGGGAGCGTCTCGAAGAGGAGACGGCGGGCGCTGCCCGCGAACCCGCGCACGATCGCCGCCCGGCACTCGGGGTCGACCTCGCGGTCGTCCAGGAAACTGCCGGAGGTGTAGATCTTCACGTACGGCTCGCCCCGGTACCGGCCGAGGGCCCGCGCGAGCTGCGACGACAGCTCGGCCGGCGTCGCCGACCGCCCCAGCGTGTCCTTGGCGTACCCGCACATCGAGCATCCCTTCTGGTCGGCCCAGTAGCACCCCCGGGTGTGCAGGATCAGCACGAACGCCGAGACGCGCTCCGCACCGATCGCCTCGGCTTCGACCCACTGGCGGACGTAGCGCGACGCGGCGTCCGACTCCGCGGGCGCCGGGCGACGGTCCCGGGCGACCTCCCGGGCGAGCGACTCCGGGGTCATGTTTCGGCGAGCGAGACCTCGACGCGGTCGCCGTCCTTGAGGTGCAGGGAGTCGCGCAGCCGCTCGGCCGCGACGAACTCGACGACGTCCTTGTAGTGCGATCGGTCGGGATGGATCAGATGGCACGAACGGCCGCGCAGCCGGGCCGGAAAGCACGTGGCGCCCCCGAAGGTGCGGCCGCTCGCCTGGAACCCATCGATCCGGATCCCGGACCAGGTCGCGACGAGCCCGGCCTTGCGCAGGGCCGGCGCAGCGAGCCGTACGTTGAGCGTTCCCGGGTACGGCGTGTAGCCGAGTCGCTCGGTGAACTGGACGACGTAGCCGGGCTGGCTCAGATAGTACCGTCCCTCCCCCAGTCCCGAAGTGACATCGCCCGAGAACGCGACGGTTGCGGGGCCCTCGAAGATCCGGCGGTAGCTGTGGTACTCGGTCCGCAACAGCTCCATCGCGGCCGGCGTCAGCTGCAAGCGCTGGCGTCGCTGCGCGAGCGCCCGGTCGACGAGCCCGGCGCCCTCGAGGGCGACGAGGTACCGGTCGGCGGCCTGCTGGCTCACCCCGAGGCGGTCGCCGACCTCCCGGGACGTCAGGACGACGGGCGTGTGGTCGGCCCCCGAGCTCGCGAGCAGTTTCAGCACCGCCAGCGTCTCCCCCTGGGGTCGCGGTCGATCGGGGCGGGCCGCGCGCCGCGCCGGGCGCGGCGTCATGCACCCTTTCCGCCGGGCGCCGGGGCGTGGATCGCGATGACGTTCGACCCGCGGACGACCATCTTGCCGAACCGCCGGGTCGTACCCCCGGCGGTCTCCTCGGCGCCGTCGAGGGCGAGGTTCATGTGCTCGTCGAAGCCGAGCAGCCGGCCCGCGATCGTCCGCCCGTCCTTCAGCAGCAGGACGACCGGTTGCTGGAGCGCCCGTTCGAGGAGTTTGGGCGGAGGGACCGCCATCGGGGGCGCCGACCAACGGTCGCCGTATAGGGTTTGCTTCGGCGCGGGAGCGTACGATATTCGGTCGGAGCGTCCTCGGCGGCCCGATGCCCTCGCTCACCGTCGTGTCGCCGGGTCTCGATGACGTCGTCGTCGGCCGATCGAAGATCTCGTTCGTCGGCGGGGAGACCGGGGAGCTCGTCTATCGGGGATTCGACGTGCGGGAGATCGTCCCGGGCGTCCCGTACGAGTCGATCGTTCACCTCCTCCTGCACGGCGACCCGCCGGACCGGGACCCGTCGACGGAGGTCGCGGCGGCGTTGGCGGCCGCCCGCGACGTCCCGCCGAGCGTCGTGGGAGTGGTCGACGCCCTGGATCCGCGACTGCCGCCGCTCGACGCGCTCCGGACGATCCTCTCCGCCCTCGGCGACGGGACGTACGCGTACCCGCCGACCGCCGACCAGGGGTACCGACTGATCGCTCGCACGCCGGAGCTGCTCGCCCGGTTCGTCCGACGGAGCCACGGCCAAGCTCCCCTCGCCCCGCGCTCCGACCTGGGGCACGCCGCGAACTACCTGTGGATGCTGACGGGAGCGGCGCCGGACCCCGCGCGCGTCCGCGCCCTCGAGGGGTACCTGGCCCTGCTGGCCGACCACGGGATGAACGCCTCGACGTTCGCGCTCCGCGTCGCGGTGTCGACGCAGACGGATCTCGTCAGTGCGGCCGTCGCCGCGCTCGCGACGCTCAAGGGACCGGTCCACGGCGGCGCCCCGAGCCTCGTCTCCGACATGCTGGACGCCGTCGGTCGGCCCGAGCGCGCGGAGACGTGGGTCGCGGACCGGGTCGCGCGCGGCGAACTGCTCTTCGGGTTCGGCCACCGGGCGTACAAGACCGAGGACCCTCGGGCGGTCGTGCTCCACGGGATCGCGCGCGAGGTCGCGGACCCCGAACGGCTGCGGCTCGCCGAGGCCGTCGAGCGGGCGGCGCTGGCGACGCTGCGTCGGGCGAAACCGAACGCCCGCCTGTACACCAACGTGGAGTACTACAGCGCGGTCGTCCTCGAGTCGGTCGGGCTGTCCCGGGACCTGTTCACGCCGACGTTCGCGGTGGCGCGGACGGCCGGATGGACGGCGCACGCCCTCGAGCAGGCCGGCGCGAACCGACTGATCCGGCCGGACGTCGAGTACGTCGGCCCGCCGTCCGGGCGGGTCTGGCCCCGCCCGTTGCGCGGGTGACCCGCCCGCGACGCGCTACGGGGCGCCCTTCTCGCCCGTGTCGTCGACGACCTTGTAGTCGGCGTCGACCGGACCGGTCGTGCCGGCGTCGGTGGGGGGGGCGCCTTCGGCCCCGGTCTCGGGGCCGGCCGGTCCGCCCGGCGGCGGGGCGGCTCCCGACTGGTAGAGCTTCTGGGCGAGCGCGTGCAGCGATCGCGTGAGGTCGTCGGTCTTGGTGCGGACTTCGGCCACGCCGACGTCCTTCGTCGCGAGCGCGGCGCGGAGCGCCTCGACCTTGCCGCGGAGCGTCTCGGTCTCGGCAGCGTCGAGCTTCTCCTTCTGCTCGGTCAAGAGCCGCTCGGCCTCGTAAGCGAGCGACTCGCCCTGGTTCTTCGCCGCGATCAGCTCGGCGCGCTCGCGGTCCTTCTCGGCGAACTCCTCCGCCTGGTGGACCATCTTCGCGACCTCGTCCTTCGAGAGCTTGTTCGAGGCGGAGATGGTGATCCCCTGCTTGCGCCCGCTCGCGAGATCCTTCGCGGAGACGTTCAGGATCCCGTTCGCGTCGATGTCGAACGTGACCTCCACCTGCGGCACGCCGCGCGGCGCCGGCGGGATGCCGGTCAGCAGGAAGCTACCGAGCGCGACGTTGTCGGCCGCGATCGGCCGCTCGCCCTGGGCGACCTTGATCTCGACCGTCGACTGGTTGTCGGAGGCGGTCGTGAAGATCTGGCTCTTCCGGGTCGGGATCGTCGTGTTCCGCTCGATCAGGTGGGTCAGCACCCCGCCCATCGTCTCGACGCCGAGCGAGAGCGGCGTGACATCAAGGAGGAGGACGTCCTTCA
>JASHWW010000082.1 GCA_030043855.1 Thermoplasmata archaeon | reverse complement strand
GGTCCCCCCGTCCCCGGCGGCCCCTCCGTTCCCGCCGCGGCCGCCGTCGGCCGCATTGTCGTAGAAGGTGTCGTCGGTCAAGACGAGCCGGCCGCCGCTGTAGATGGCCCCGCCGAAGGCCGCGCCGCCGGCGCCTCCGGCACCCCCGACGCCCGCGTCGCCTCCGTTCGCGCCCGCGCCACCGACTCCCCCGTCGCCGCCGGCCCCCGACCCGGATCCGCCGCCCGCGCCGCTTCCCCCGTCCCCGCCGGCACCCCCGGCTCCGCCGTCACCGCCGTACCCGCCGGATCCTCCGCCGCCCCCCTCGGCGGCCATGTACTCGACGGTCGAGTCGATGAGAGTCAACGATCCCGTCACGACGTCCACGGCGCCGCCACGGGCCGAGGTCCCCGCCCCGCCAGAGCCGCCGGCCGAGCCGAGTCCTCCCTGGGTGCCGGCGCCCCCGGTGCCGCCGGCGGCGCCCGGGCTGGTTCCGCTGGTGCCGGATCCACCGGCGGCCCCGTTCGGGCCGTCGGTCCCGTCCCCGCCGCCCGCCCCGGACGCTCCGCTCACCTCGCCGTCCTCGAGAGTGATCGCGTCGATCGTGAGATTCCCGCCCGTGACGTTGAACAGTCGAGTGAGGTGGTTGCCGTCGAACGCCACCGAAACCCCGGTCCCGACGATCGTGACCGTGTGTCCCGAGGGGACCGCGATGGGGTCGGAGAAGACGATGTCCGGGCAGCTCACCCCGTACGCGATCGATCCACCCGCGGCGACGGCCGCCTTCAGCGCCGCCCACGTGCAGTTGGTCAACGTCGTGCCGGCGACGAACGCCGGGGAAACGTTCGACGTCGCGCCCGCGGCTCGGTCCGCAACGGCCATGCCACCGAGCACCGAGCCGGCCACGACGGCGGCCGCCACGATCACCGACCACGGCGCGCCCCCGAACCTCCGATGCCGTGCGCTCACGGCGCTCCCCCCCGGCCGCGCACCGGAAGCGGTTCGGGGTCGAAAAAGCCCGCAGTCATGGGCCGAGTTCGCGTGCATCGGTCGTCCGGCGCTCCGGACGGCGGATCCGGCGAGAGCCGCCCGCCCGGCTAGGGCGGACGAGCGCGGAATCGTCTACCCGCCGGACCGAAGTTCTACCGCGGGGATCCGGCTCAGCACCTTCGTGTAGACGTCGAGCATGTCCAATCCTTTCTTGATCCCCTCGGCTCCCTCGGGGAACGAGCGAGAGGCGACCCACCGACGAACCTCGTCCGGTCGAGAGAGCCCGACGAGGGGGATAGTATACTGGAACAGCAGCGCGAGGGTCCATCCCCCGGTCTGCAGCGCCGGAAGGCAACGCTCCAGATCGCGGACGTAGAACTGCCAGAGGGCTTCGGACCGTGCCGGATTGAGCCACGCCGTCGTGAGCAGCAGCCGCATCCACGGAGAGATTTGCAGCTCTCCGGTGCCGACCAATCCGAGGCACTCGCCGATCCATTCGTCTCGCCTCAGGAACGCCAGTCCCCCGGCGATGCGGCGGCCTTCGAGCCCCGGAGGTGCGGTCCGGAGCCGCTCGCGAAGCTGGGCGTACTCCGCGTCCCCCGCGAGCGAGGCGTAGGCCATGTAGACCGCCTCCACGACCTCCGGAGCTTGCGCCGCAACATTGGGGTATTGGGCGGCGAGATCCCGCGCGAACGTGGGGTCCAGCGCTACCCGGGCCCGAGTGACCTGGTCCCGGAGGGCCGTGGTCGGGGGCGACTCCCCCGGGCGAGCGACCAGTCCCAGTCGTTCGTTCTGGGCGACGAAGATCTCGCGGTAAAGCTCCATCCAGCGCGGCACCTTCCGCGCGATCGGATGGAGCCACGTCAGTCCGTCGAAGACCTGGGTGACGATGACCGGTTCCGTCTCGGTTACGGCCCGCCGGAGCGTCTCGAGATACTCGGCGAGCGTCAGATCTCCCGACAAGAAGAACGCCTGCGCGTCGTCCAACGCGCCCCACCGATCCAGCGCCCCGAGGCGGGGATAGTCGCGCAGTTGCTGGTCCGCGAGGGACCCTTCGTAGCGGATCCGATAGAACCCCGTACGGCCCGGGGAGAGACGGACATGCGCGTCGGCCGGGATCGGCACGCTCAGGGTGGGCCCTTCGAAGAGTACCGGTCGCCGATTGCCATTTACTTCGAGGGTGAGCGGGATCGGCCATGGCGGCTCGGCCGGGGTGCCGAGCAACGAGAAGCGCGACTGGGTTAGGGTCAGGGTCCCGTCGGCCGCGCGGGCCCGGACGACGGGGTACCCCGGTCGTAGGATCCACTCGGCCATGACCCGATCCACGGGCGTCTTCGAGGCGCGCGCCATCGCGTTCCAAAGGTCGGCCGCTTCCGCGTTCCCAAACTGGTGCTCCCGGAGGTAGAGGGAGACGCCTTCCCGGAACGCCGCGTCGCCGACATACCCCTCCAGCATGCGGAGGACCGCGGCTCCCTTCCCGTAGCTGATGTCGTCAAAGTAGTCGGGGGCGCGCGACGGGTCGGAGACGACGACGTGGATCGGGTGCGTCCCGGGGGACGCGTCGATCATCATGCTCGTCGCGACCTGGAAGGAGTTGAACTCCTCCCAGGCGGCCCACTGGGGATAGAGGGCGTGGCGGGCCTTGTACGACGCGAAAGTGGCAAAGCTCTCGTTGAGCCACAGATCGTCCCACGTTCGCATCGTGACGAGGTTCCCGAACCATTGGTGGGCGACCTCGTGGATCATGCCGGTGGACGATGCGATCCGGGTCAACAACGAGGTCCGCTCGTCCTGCAGCAGGAACGATTCGGCCCCGGCGATCGCTCCCCAGTTCTCCATCGCGCCCGCCAGGAACTTCGGGATCCCGAGGAGGTGCATCTTGGGCAGCGGATACGGAAGGCCGTAGTACTGTTCGAAGAACTGCAACGCCCGGCCCGTGACTTCGAGCAACGGCTCGACCTTCGCGGCTTGTCCCGGAGCCGTCGCAGCGATGACGCGGTGGCCCCCGAAGCGACCTTCGAACTGCTCGAACGGTCCGATGCCGACGTAGAGGAGGTACGTGGACATGGGCGGGGTCGGAACGAAGCGGGTCGAGCGACGCCCGTCCGGGAGGAGCTCTTCGTGAGCGGGCGGCGTGTTGGAGATCACCGCCAGGTTCGGGGGCGCCACCACTTCGACGGTGAAGACCGCCTTCGCATCGGGTCGGTCGAAGCACGGGAACGCCCGCCGGGCGAGGACGGGTTCCATGTGCGTCGTCAGGGCGATCCCATCGCCGAGCGGGGTTCGGTACAATCCCACAGCCCGATCGACCTCGGGAGTGCCGGAGAAGTCGATCGTGAGACTCGGGGTGGACGGGGGAACGCCGGAGACGCGAAGCCGATGCTGCGCGTCATCGAGTTCGAACGGCAGCCGGCTCGGGCCGGCGCGAACGGACTCGATCGTCAGCCCTTCCGCGTCGAGTTCGAC
>JASHWW010000081.1 GCA_030043855.1 Thermoplasmata archaeon | reverse complement strand
ACGATCGGTGTGCCGTCCACGGAGATCTCGGCTCCCGCGAGGCGCAAAGAACCGTGATAGTCCGACGGGTTGGTTCCCCCCAGGAAGCTATTCCGACCCACGGACAGCATGAGGGCGCCGATCTCCCGATCCTCGAGGTACGGCACGTTCCGCAGCTGGGGATTCAGTCCTACCGACAAGGTCCCGGTGCGGTCCTTTCCCGGGGACCCGCGCGCGTACTTCCGGGCGAACTCGGCGGATCCCTTCGCGAAGGAATAGCCCACCAACTTCCCCCCGGAAAAGTCGAACGCCCCACCCGTGTATGTCGCCCAGGGGAACCAGACCTCGTCGTAGCTCGGTCGGTTGGCCACGATTGTTCCCTCGGCGGTACGGGCGTCGAGGGCGAGGCGCAGATGTCCATCGGGGACGTTCGACATCATGTCGTACTCGTTGTAGCCCGGATCGTGCGGGTGGGGGCGTCCATCGTAGATCCGGGCCGGCGCCCCCGCGACGGCCACTTCGAGGTCGGTGCCATTGCGATGGGAGATGCGGATCTTCCGCGACTCCGCGAGCGCGCGGGCGAGACGTTGGCCCCGCTGCGCCATCTCTTCCGGGTCGGCGAGGCACGCCCGCAGGAGGGCGGTCCTCCAGCGCTCCCGGTCAACCCCCCAACGCCGGGCGCGTCCTTCCGTGACCCACCCCAGCGCCATCCGCCCGCCCCGGAGGCCGGTCTTCCGCGCGAGCTTGTACCACCGGTCGAACCACCCGTCGCCCCACGCATCCACCGTCGGGTCGCCCATCCGCTCCAGACGGGCCGAATCGGCCGGGCCCCAGAACTGGACGTACGCGTTCGCCGCCCCGATCGCCGCCCATTCCGGGTCGGACAACTGACCGAGGGGCTTTGCCTGGTTGCGTTCCACCGCCCTCCACCAAGCGTCGTCGTCCTCGTACGCGAGGAACGCCCGCGCGCCGGCCTTGCGAATCTCGTCCACGAGGGCGGACGACATCGATAGGGTGTGCGACCAGGCTTCGACCATCACATTCTCGTCGGGCTGGACGCGGAGGTACCGCTTCACGACGTTCCGAGCGGCGGCGCGCTCGAGCGGCGACGGGGTTTCGCGCACGATGAGGGGCAAGCTGGGACCGCTCTTAGTCCCGTGCAAGGTCCGCGGGTCCGCCGCCGTCGGCCCCGCCCTCCCGATGGGGGTTCGTGGGTCCGCGGCGGAGCGGGTAGATTCTGGCGCGGGCTGGCCTCGCAGAGCCTGCATGGCCGGAGTCGAGATCGAGGGGGCGCGCAGGATTTGAGGCGAGACCCGTCCCGGAGCGTACGCCGCTCGATCGGACGCGGAGGTGTCCTCGATGAACTCGGAGGCCGTCGTTGCAGCCCTCGCGGGCCTCGCGACCGGAATGGCGACCCTGACGGCCGTGACGGTCCGCTGGGCGGCGTTCAGTGCGCGACCTCTTCGGGCGAGCGTGGTGCAATTCTTGCTCCTGATGATGGCGGGGATGCTCACCGGGATCCTGGTCTACTTCGCCATCGGTGGATCGTCCGGATTCGTCGCCGGGTTCTGGGTCGCCGGCGCGATCATGTCGGCGAGCGTCGTGGTGGTCTTCGTCGCCTTTCTTCGCGAGGTCCGAGCACCGGCGTCCGGGGCCGTGTCTCCGGAGACCCTCCCGCACCGGTCCTCCTTCGTGGCGTCCGTGGTGGGCCTCGTGCTCCTCAACGAGTTCCTGATGGGGTGGTCGTTCAGCCTCCTGGCCGGCTGGCTCCCCACCGGGGCCGGCGGCGCCCGACTTCTGCCGGTCCTCACCGGAGCGATCGTCTCCCCCTGGTTCGTATTCCCGATGGCACTCGAGATGGTCCTCACGCTGCAGTGGCTGACGCGGGCGGTGCCCCGTTCCCTGGTCCGCTATCTGTGGATCCAGCCCGCGGCCATGGCATGCTCGCCTCCGACGGTCGCTGGCCTTCCATGGGTGATCGGAACCGCGGTCGCCGATAGTGTGCTCATGGCGATCGCGGTGTTCGTGCTCCTCCTCCACCTGGCGCGCGGGGTCGACCTCCCGAGCGCGATCTTCGCGTACGCCTGGAGGTTGATCATCTCGTTCGGTCTCATGGGCGCCGGCCTCTACGTGTGGGTCGCCTACGGAAATCTCGAACTGTTCGCGGTCTCCCTTCTCGTCCAGATGCTCCTGTTCCTCCACGTCTCGACCGATCCGTGGCATTACCGCGGTCCGACCCCGGCACCGGCCGCGTCGGACGGAACGCGGGGCCAGGCCCCGGGCGTACCGACTACGTGAGTGGTCGATCCGCCGCCGGAATCGGCCCCCTCGCGTACCTACGAGCCCGGTAGTAAGTGCGGGGTCCCCATATAGCTCAAAACGGTCCTACCCTTGGGTCGAACGGGGCCCCCCCGACGATGGATCTGACGCTCCTCGTCCTCGCGATCGTGGCCGCTGCGATGGCGGCCACGACGGCCTACCTCATTCAGCTCGTGGTCGAAGCGCGGAGCCGCGCACGGGGGTGGGTCGGCCTCTACCTTCTGGCGATGATGGGGGAGATGTGGGTGGCCGCGGTCGTCTATCTTGCGGCGCCGTCGGCCCGGAACCTGATCGCCGCCCTGGCCCTCGGCGGCGGACTGATGGTCGTCTCGCTCGTCCCGCTCGTCGTCGCGCTCGGGCGAAGTCGATTCACCGGAGTCGCGACCGCGTCCGGCTCGGGCCCGGTGCTCCTCGGTCGTGGGTCCGCGCTGGCGCTGGCGGGGCTGGTCCTGCTGAGCGAGTTCCTGATGAGCTGGGCCCTTCTCGCCATCTCCGGGGCGGCCCCGGCGTGGGCGAGTGGGACCGCCGTCCTGTCCGGCGTCGTCAATTCCCCCTGGTTTCTGTTCACGATGGCCGGCGAGATGCTCCTCTCGGCCTTCCTCCTCCGAGAACGTCTCTCCCGCGTCCTGTTCGCCTTCCTCGTGGTTCAATCCGGCATCATGCTGTTCTCCCCGACCGCCCTCGGGGGACCGACGTGGCCGTCGATCGCCATCTACGTCTCCAGCGCGCTGATGATCGGCCTGTTCGTTTTCCTGTTCGAGTACATCTACCGCCACCGCCAGCTCGCGCCCGGGTTCGCGACCTACCTGGTGGAACTCGTCGCGGTCTACGGTCTGATGATGCTCGGAGTCTTCGTCTGGCAGTACTACGGCGACGGGACGACGTTCGCCGTCTCGGTGGTGCTCGAGATGGTCGTCGTGTACCTGGCCGTCGCCCGGCCCGACCTTTCGCGGGCCGAGCCGGGATCCCCGTGGCAGTTGCAACCCGCGTGGGCGCTCGCGCTGCTCTCGGGCGTGTTCGTCGCGGAGCTCGGGATGGGCGCCGTCCTCAGCGTCCAGCTCGATCCGGCCGATTACCTCGGGGGCTTCCCCTTCCTGGCGGTCGCGGGGGCTCCGTCCACCGCCGTCCTCAACGCGCTCTCGAACGCGTTCTGGTTCTTCGCCACGGCCGCAGCGTCCTCCTGGTTTCTGATCATGATGGGGCTCGAAATGGGAGCGCTCGTCGTCTTCAAGTTCCGCGAGTCGAAGAACCTGGAGAATCGCGTGCGCCTCGGGCTGATGATGGGCTGCTACGCGGCCTTCGCGGTGTTCTATCCGAGCATTTACTTCACCCTCGTCTTCCCGAACGCCCCGGACCCGTCGACGGTCGCGGTCCTCGGCTGGCCGATGGGCATCGGGTCGTACCCGCTCGCGATCGGCGTCTTCGGGACGGTCGTCCTCACCTACGCGATCCTCGGCGTCCTCACGGTGCTCTTCGGCCGACGCGTCGTCTGCTCCGTGTTCTGTACGGCCCCGCTGATGTATCAGGGTACGGCCATCGATTCGATGAAATCGTTCAATCGCTCGAGTCCGGTGGCGAGAAAGTACCTCTCGAGCCGCCTCTCCGGCGCCTACTCGTTCACGATGGGCTTCGTGATGCTGGCGCTGGTCGGGACGTCCGTCCTCTCGTACCTGGATGCCACCGGCCGGGCGAGCGTGTACATTCAGGGCAGCGACCCGTCCGTCTTCTTCTTCGTCGCGTCGTTCTCGGTCGCGTGGTACGTCCTGTTCGTCGCGATCCCCTACGCGGGGAACTACAACTGCGTGACCATGGGTTGGTGCTACACCGGCGTGATCTCGGCGGCGTTCCAGAAGGTGGGGACGTTCAAGCTGAAGGTGCGCGACAAGCAGGTCTGCTGGGACTGCAAGACCCTCGACTGCGCGAAGGGCTGCCC
>JASHWW010000080.1 GCA_030043855.1 Thermoplasmata archaeon | reverse complement strand
ACGACGGCCAGGTGGCCCATCGTGTGCCGATCGTAGTACTGCGAGATCGAGCGAGCGACCTCCTCCGGCGTCCGACCGGTGACGTCTTCGGCGATCTCGCGACCGAGCTGCCGTGCGATCGCCTCGGTCAGCTCGGGGAGGTGCAACCGGAACTCCTTGACACCGGACGCCCGCATCCCGAGCTGGGCGATCTCCTTCAGCCGTTGGAACGGCACCGATTCCCGTCCCGCGACGACCGGTAGGGCCGCCTCCAGGGGGTTCTCGAGCTCGACGAACCGGGCCTCCGAACGGGTCGCCGGCGTCCAGAGACGACGATGGTACTCGCGGGCGAGCTGGACGAACATCGGGGCCGACGACCACAACGCCACCTGGTCCTTGCCCGAGCTGCCCAGTCCGTCCTCGCCGGAGACGAAGACCAGCGCGCCCGACCGGTCGATCACGACGGCGCGGTTCGTCACGGGCCCCGCGGAATGGCGGAGCTCCGCGAAGTGCGCGAAGTGCTTCGCGTCGCCGAGGTTCGACGGGTAGACCTCCGTCACCAGGCGGACGTTCACACCGCGTCCGGACGCCTCCCGGAGCGATCGATCGATCCCCCCGTCGATCATCGCGAGCAGGGAGTTCCCGCCGGCGCTGACCAGCACCCGTCGCTCGGCCGTCCCGATCCGCTTGCGGAGGAAGCGGCGGATCTCGTCGCGCCCTTCCAGCACGGCGAACTTGCGGGGGTCGCGCTCGTCGAACTCGGTGCGCCCCTCCTCCCACTCGGCGAGCACCCGGCGTCGGTCGTCCTCGAGTCGGCGGACGCGCTCGGACGCGCGCCGGATGAACTGGTCGACCAACTCGCTGGGCGGGAGCGCTTCGAACCGCCGAGGACGGGCGCCGCTCGCGCGGAGCAGGCCGTCGTTCGTGAGCTGCTTGATGAAGCGGTACGCCTCGACGCGGTTCACCGCGGAGAGGCGCGCCAGCTCGCTGGCGGTCTGCGGCCCGGCCCGGCACGCCGCCAGGTAGACGCGCGCCCCCTTCTCCGGAACGCCATGCTCGGCGAGCAGGTCGAGCAGGCCCGAACCCGGCCGCCCCACGGTCTCTCGATGGCCGGAGCCGATAAAAGGGGGTCGGAGCCGTCCGCGACCGCCGTTACAGGGCGGCCTGGAAGTCCTCGATCGTGAGCGGATACTCGATCTCCGCCCCGCCCGCCCGGGCCCGGAGGACCTCGCGCGCGAGCAGCCAGTAGACGGTGGCCAGCGCGACCCGGCCCTTGTTGTTCGCGGGGATCACCAGGTCGACGTTCCGGGTCTCGTTGTTGACGTCGCACAGCCCGACCACCGGGACCCCGATGCTGACCGCCTCGCTGAGAGCTTGCTGGTCGGTCGCCGGATCCGTGACCACGAGCACCTTCGGCTCGAAGTACTCGGCGAGGTTCGGGTTCGTGAGGCACCCCGGGACGAACCGCTCCGCGAAGGAGACCGCCCCGGTGGTCTTGGCGAAGACCCGCACCGGCTTCTGTCCGTACTGCCGCTGCGACACGACGAGGATCCGATCGGCGGGGATCCGCGCGAGGAACTTCGCGGCCAGGCGGATCCGGCGGTCGGTCTCCCGAACGTCCAGGACGTGGAGCCCGTCGAACCGGACCTTGTAGACGAACCGGCGCATCGAGGCCGACTTCTGCTGGGTCCCGATGTGGACCCCCGACGTGAGGTAGGTGTCCTCGGGAACGAGCAGCTCGCCCGGACGGATGTCCTGGCCGTCGGCGGAGGAGCCGGTCGGTTCCGCCAACGTCTCGTCGTCGGGCACGTCGCCTACCTCGAGGTGGCGCGGCCGAGCCGCAGGAGTTCATTTAGCTTTGCCACCCGCTCTCCCCCGAGAACGCCGCACTTGAGCCCCCGGGCGCCGATTCCGACCGCCACGTGGGCGAGCCACCCTTCGGGGACCTCGCCCGAGCGGTGGGAAGCGATCGTCGATTGACCGCTGGAGCGGGCCAGGTCCACCGTGCGGAACGTGTCGGTCAACGTGCCGACCTGGTTGACCTTGATCAGGACCGAGTTCGTCGCGTGCAGCTCCAAACCGCGGGCCAGGCGCCGGGCATCGGTGGTGTAGAGGTCGTCGCCGATGACCAGCGTCCGATCGCCGACCGACCGGGTCAGCTGCGCGAAGCCGTCGAACGCATCCTGGTCGAGCGGATCCTCGACGTACCGCAGTCCGTACCGGTCGACCAACCCGGCGACGAAGCCGACCTGGCCCTCGGTGTCGAGCGTCTGCTCGTGGTAGCGGTACTTTCCGTCCCGGTAGAACTCGCTCGCCGCCAGGTCGATCCCGGGGTGGACCGGCGTGTGGAGCTCGTCTCGGACGGCGGCGCACGCGGTCGTGAGGATCTCGAGCGCCTCGACGTTGCCGATCGCGGCGACCCATCCCCCCTCGTCTCCCCGCCCGAGCGCACGGGTCGGATACCGGCGATGCAGCTCCGCGCCGATCCGCTGGTGGACGGCGATCGCGGCGCGGATCGACTCCTCGGGCGCCGGGGCTTCGGCGAACGCGATGAACTCCTGGATGTCGGGGCCGCCGATCGCGTGGCGTCCTCCGTTCATGCAGTTTCCAACGATCGCCGGGAACGTTCGACCGTCAATGCCCGGGCGGGCGAGGACCGCCCAGAGCGGTCTCCCGCTCTCCTGCGCCCGGGCCATCGCGGCGGCGACGGAGGTCGCGGTCGCCGGGTTCCCCCCCACGTTCGCGAAATTCGGGGACCCGTCGACGTCGTGGAGAACTCGATCGACCGCTGCCTGATCCGCCCCGTCCACGCCGATCAACGCCGGCGCGACCCGCGCACGGAAGGTGGCGATAGCGGCGGCCGCCCCGCCCGACGGGAACGGGAGCACCTCGTGCGCCCCGGTGCTAGCCCCGCTCGGCGCTCCGGCACGACCGGCGGCTCCCGTCTCGAGCGTGACGGTAACCTCGACCGTCGCCTGCCCGCGGCTGTCGTAGATCCCATCGATGGCGACCTGCGAGATCCGACTCATGGACCCTCCACGAACTCGACGAGGACGCCGCCGAAGGCGGAAGGGTGCGCGAATCCGACGGTCCGCCCGCGGGCCCCCGTCCGGGGCGCTCGGTCCACGACGCGCTCGTTGCGTTGCACGAGGTCGTCGAGAGCGCGCGCGACGCTCGGCACCCGGAACGCCAGATGGTGAACGCCTTCCCCCCGGCTCGCGAGGAACTTGCCGACCGCGGACTCCGGCGACAGGGGAGCGACCAGCTCCACGTGGGTGTCTCCGACCCGAAGAAAGGCGACCCGAACCCGTTGCGACGGGACCTCCTCGGGCACGGTTTCGGGCCGGCCCAAGAGAGGTGCCCACCGGGCGAGGGATACCTCCAGATCGGCGACCGCCACCCCCACGTGATCCAACTCCATGGGTCTACCTCAGTACGCGCGCGACGACGGCTGTTCGCCGAACTCGCGTCGCCAGACGTCGGAGATCTCGCCGAGCGTCGCGCCGGCGCGAACGGCCCGGAGCACCGGCTCGAGCACGTTGGTCCCGGTCCGCGTGGCCCGCTCCAGCTCCGCGAGCGCGGTGGACGTCGCCGCCGCGTCGCGAGTACGGCGCCAGTGCCGCACGCGGGAGACCTGCGCGCGCTCTTCGGCGGGGGCGATCCGTTGGCCGGCGGACGAGGTCCGGCCCGCCTGCCTGAAGAGGGTGAATCCCGGTCGCCCCTCCGAAAATGCGTTGACCCCGACCACGAGCTCCTCCTTCCGCTCCCGCGCTCGGGCGGTCCGGTACGCTTCCCGTGCGATCTCGGACGCCTGGAACCCCCGTTCGATCGCGGGCAGCGCGCCGCCCATGCCGTCGATCCGATCGAGGTACACGACCGCCTCCTGCTCGATCCGATCGGTCGCCTCCTCGATGGCGTACGCGCCCGCCAGCGGGTCGACGGTGTTCGGCACGCCCGACTCCTCCGCCAGCACCTGTTGCGTGCGCAGCGCCAGGCGAGCCGAGGATTCGGTCGGGAGGCCGAGCGCCTCGTCCAGCGCGTTCGTGTGGAGCGATTGCGTCCCGCCGAGGACCGCCGAGAGCGCTTCCACCGTGGTGCGGACGACGTTCAGTTCCGGTTGCTGGGCCGTGAGGCTCGAGCCCGCCGTCTGGGTGTGGAAGCGGAGCTGCATCGAGCGGCCGGTACGGGCCCCGAACCGGTCCCGGACGATCCTCGCCCACAGCCGACGCGCGGCCCGGAACTTCGCGACCTCCTCGAGGAAGTTCCGGTCGGCCGAGAAGAAGAACGAGAGCCGCGGGAGGAACTCGTCCAGGTCGAGACCCCGGGCCCGAACGGCGTCCACGTAGGCGATGGCGTTCGCGATCGTGAAGGCGACCTCCTGCACGGCGGTGGCGCCCGCCTCCCGCATGTGGTACCCCGAGACCGAGATGTAGTTCCACTGCGGCATCTCGCGGGTCGCGAACTCGATCAGGTCGACGGTCAGACGCATCGAGGCGGCGGGCGGGTAGACGTA
>JASHWW010000079.1 GCA_030043855.1 Thermoplasmata archaeon | reverse complement strand
CCGAACGTGCCGGCCGCGACGAGCGCGCCGGAGGCGGTCGAGTAGCGCAGCACGCTCTCGGTCGTCTGCGACGACTTCTCCTTCGTCAACGAGGCGACCAGCCAGGTCGCGAGGCACCAGACCCCGATCTCGACCAGCGGGATCGGCAGCGCGCCGAGCCCGCCGCCGCCGGAGGCGAGCTGGTTCAGGTTCGGGTTGAACAGCGAGGAGTACGCCGAACCGATCGCGTTCGCGGTGAACGAGTACGGGAGGGGCAGCGTCGGGAGCAGGGGGGCGGCGTGGCCGGAAACGAGGCTGACGGTGCCGTTCCCGCCCGGTCCGGTCAGGTAGCCGAACACCGGGAAGTTCCCGAGCGTCACGAACAGGCTGATGAGCAACCCGCCCGCCACCGCGACCACGAGGCCGAGGTAGAGGGAGAAGATCAGCGCCAGGAAGATCGGGCCGACGAACGACAGGCCGAACGGTGCCAGCAGCAGCGTCAGGAAGACGCCGGCCCCGAACCGCCAGTCGAGCAGCGACGCGAACAGCACCGGGATCGTCGCGAACAGGAAGACGAGACCGAGCGCGCCGGACTGGTACGCGACGGCCGGTGTCATCAGCAACACGAGCAGGAACAGCGACAGCTGCGGGAAGCGGAACGCCACGAACCCGACCGCAGCCGCGATCACGAGGACGAACGGCCACGGATAGAACGGCACGAAGACGCCGCCGAGCACCCCCAGGAACGCCATGAACAGCGCTGGCAGGTGCTTCGGATCCTTCGTCTCGCGGATCAGCCACGACTCGATCCGGTTCGCCCAGAGGCGGCCGATCGCGAACAGCGCGACGCCGAGCCCGATCAGGAAGTAGAACAGCCCGTCGAACTGGATCGACGGGTACGGCTGGACGTACTGCGGGGCGATGGCGACCGCCTGCGCGCCCGTGAGGCCGTTCGAGATCGCCTTGTACGTGGCGTCCGCCGCGGCGTCCAGCGTGAGGTACGTGCCGCCGCCGTACGGGCCGCTCGGCAGCTGCACCTTGACGACGGTGAACGTCATCAGGACCGCGGTCCCGGCGTGGATCCACCCGACGTTCCCCTGCAGGGTACCGAACAGGTTGGCGGCGATCGTGCTCTCGATCGCGGAGACGTTGCCCCCGAGATTCTGGATCGATTGGAAGACGAGGGCCGTCGTGCCGCTCGAACTATTGTACGTCGCCGAGGCGACCGTGTCCTGGATGACGACGGTCTGACCGGACGAGACGGACGAATTCGTGAGGTAGACGTACGTAGTCCCCTGGTTCGTCGTCAGCGTGGCACCGGAGTCGGCGAGGTACGTCGCGGCGTTCTCCGAGTGGACGATGTACGGATACCAGGTGATCGCGAGCCCCGCCCCGGTCGCGGCGATCGCGATCCCCACGATCGCGAAGACCAGGAACGTACGCCGCGCCTTGGCGCGCGCCGGACCGGAGGGGGACCGAGCGGCGGTCCCGGCCGGTCGTTGCGCCGGCTTGGTCGCGGTTCCACTCGCGCCCGCGGGAGCGATCGCGGTCCCGGCGGACGGCTTCGGCGTCGGGGCCGCGGGGGCCATCTTCGGGGCCCGAACGATCGCCACGACGACCAGCAGGGCGCCGACGGCCGCGAGCGCGATGCCGATGATGGAAAGGACGGTCAGGCCGTGCACGGAGATGACGAGGTTCGCCACCGCGCTCGGGTTGGACGAATGGAAGTCCGCGGCGACCACGAGCGCGCCACTGGCGCTCGGGGCGATCGAGATCGTGCCGCTCGAACCGTTCCCGTACGCCGTGGCAATCGACCCGGTACATGCGCCCTGGGCGTTCAGGCCGCCGTTGCAGTACGCGGCGCCGATCGAGGTGGTGCTCGGCGCGCCGCTCCAGGAGATCACGATCCCGCCCAACGCGACCGGGGCGGTCAGGTTCCACCCGTCCAGCGGGACGGTCTGGGTGAGCTGAGCAGACTGGTTCCCCACGATGCCGGCCGAGAAGACCCCGGCGAGGACGCCGCCGAGGAGGATCAGGATCACCCCGACCCAGAACAGGCGGGGTCGCTTGCCCTTCGGCCGGACGCGTCGCGGGGCCGCGGAGGCCGGGGAGGCGGCCGGCGGGCCGTCGGGCGGCGGCACGACCCCCGCGGAGGGTGGGTCGGCAGGTTCGGCGGAGGGGGCGGTTGCGGTCGTCGGGGGCTCGTCCTGCATGCGATCGTCCTTGTGGTGCTACCGGATCCTCGTCAGAGCGTGATGCGGCGCTGCTCCTCGGCGGCCTTGCGCTGCCGCTCGCGGTACCAGAGGAAGAGGGGATAGAGCGCGAGCGTCGCGACGAGCGGGCCCGCGACGAGCGCGACCAGCACCGCCGTGACCGGGACGGTCGCGGTCGCGCGGACCGGGCCGCTCGCGAACCAGAACGGGACCTGGACGGGCCCGGAACTGGCGTTGAGGACGACCGCCGTCGACTCGGTGTGGCCGTAGGCGGTCACCGAGATCGAGTAGTTCCCGTAGTCGAGCAGGCGCACGCCGGCGCCGCTCGCCGCCAGCGGGATGCCGAACCCGAGGGGGCCGATCTCCCCGGAGCCGCTCCACGTCGCGTTCGCGATCGTGAACGGGATGTCCGGGATCAGGTGGCCGGACGATACGTCGGCCGCCTCCACGTAGATCCAGCTCGTGTCCGCCGCCGCGGCGGTCGCGGGCGGGCCCGACTCCGTGTACGTGTAGTTTCCGGAGGCGACGGGGACCCCGAACTCGTCCTTGGCCAGGATCGAGAACGTCAGGATCGCGTCCGACGGCAGCCCGGGGATCACGCCGAACGTTGTGTTGTCGCTGAGCGCGGTCATCGGCAGATTCCCCTCGAGCGTCCCGGCCGCGTCGGCGAAGGAGAACCGGACGATCGACGACGCGAGGGTGACGTTCGGGATCGGCACGTGCACGGTGACGTTCACGGGGGTCCCGGTCGCCAGCGACGTGGAGGTCGTGTTGAGGACCCACGGCGAGGAGGAGAGGTTGGCGTTCGCGGAGAGACCCTGCGACGGGGCCCACCAGCCGCCCTTGCTCGACCAGCTGAACGCGTAGTTGGGGCTCGTCAGCTCGTCGATCTCGCTCCCTTCCCACGGGAGGCCGATGGTGATGTTGAACGTCATCGTCGCCCCGTCGTACGGGCCGATCACCGACCCGACGCTCGGTGTGATGTTCTCCCAGGTCGAGTTGAGGGGGCCGAACGGCACGGAGTAGTGGCCGGCGAACTGCCCGGTCAGCGTGAACTCGAGGAGCGCCTCGGGGATCGGGGTGCTGGGGGCACCGGTCGGACCGATGCTCTCGATGCCGATCGAGATCCCCTGGGTCGGGTTCGGCTCGTACGGATACGACCCGAGGACGCTCGGGTTCGTGAAGACCGAGATGTCGCTCGTGAACGTGGTCGACCACCACGGCGGCTCGACGTAGAACTGCCAGGTGGCGTTGTCGCCGCTCCCGGTCGGCAGCTCGGTGTCGTAGCTGCTGGAGGTCGAGGCGACCGTCGACGGGACCGCGAACTGAGACTCGACGGTGACGTTGAAGTAGACCATCGAGCCGGGGTAGAAGAACCGGTAGAGATTGAAGTAGAACGACGCGGTCGACGAGTCCGGGACCGCCTGGTACATCGGCAGGAGACGGGGCGCGGACGGGTCGAAGTCGGCGAGGGCGTCGCTGGCGGCGTTCGGATAGCTGGTGCCCCAGATCGTGACGTACGCCTCGGAGATCGGAACGTTCGTGGAGATGTTCAGCCAGAACGCCTGGAGGTACGTGGGCAGGTCGTTCTCGCACGGGACCGTGTAGAAGTTCGCGCCGGACTCCGACGGGTTCCCGGGGACCTGGACCTGCACCAGGACGTCGGAGAAGAAGTTCTCCGAATTCCAGTCGGGGGAGCTCGTCGGGGTCGGGCACGAGGCGACGGCGGCCGGCCCCGAGCTTCCGGCCAACGGAGACGTCGCCGCCACCGTGGCCCCGGAGGAAGTTCCGGAGCCCGAACCGGACGAACGAAGTTCGACCGTCACGAACCCGGCGCCCAGTAGGACGACCACGATCGCGAGCGCGAGGAACGCGCGGCCCCGGCCCGTCACAGCGTCACCCGCTTGACCTCGGCTTCTCGCCGGGCCACGATCCGCCGCCACCACAGGTAGAGCGGGACGAGCAGGGCGGCGGCCGCGACCAGTCCGACGGCGGTCGCGACGATCACCGCGTTCGCGGCCGACCCGGACGACACCGCCGCCGGCGCCGTGCCGTTCAGGTAGAAGAGGAGGATGTCGCCGTTCTCGATCACGGCGTAGTCGCTCGCGCTCGCCACGACCTGGTGGAGCACCGTCGCGTGCGGGACCGCGAGGGTCAGTTCGACGCCGCGGGAGAGCGCGACCCCGAGCGCCGCGGGCGGGGTGACGTTGATGACGTACGTCGCGCCGGCCGGGACGACGATCGGGACGAACGCCGCGCCGCTCGCGTTCGGGTACGCCATCCCGTCGTAGGTCGTCCCGACCGAATCGACGTAGCCGCCGATGGCATCGATCGAGACGCGCGCGCCCGAGACCCAGGCGGCCGCCCCCGCGTTGTAGACGGCGACGTAGAAGAACGTCTGGTTGGTCGGGAGCGTCCCGAACATCGCCGCCGGGGATTCGACCGTATAGTTCCACGTCTGGGAGATCTCGAGGGTCGACGCGAAGTCCCAGGCGTAGATGCTGAAGTTCACGAACGCCCCCGCCGGTAGGCCCGGGATCGCGCCCAGGAACGTCGTCGAGTTGAACCGGGAGAACGGCGAGGTCACGACGGTCGATGCGCCGATCGCCGGCAGGCTGACGGAGTAGACGACGTTCGCCGCGTTGATCGCGGTCTGCGGGGCGGTGCTCGCGAGCGTCAGCGCGATCGAGGTTCCGGGGGCGACGACCGTGACGTTCGGCGAGGCCGGGGTCGCCCCGACGTTCGGGGTGCTGTAGAGCGCCAGGTCGTTGGCGAACGTCCCGGAGACGAACGAGCCGTTTCCGTTGACCGCGAAGTTCTCCAGGGGGGAGAGGACCGAGTTCTGGTAGAAGTCCTGGGCCGCGATCTGGTACCAGATCACCGCCCCCGGGTCGAGCGCGAACGAGGCGGGGATCGTGAAGTTGAGGTGCGTCGGGCCCGAGGTCGCGGCCGTGCTCGCGTTGAACGTGTACTTCGCGGTCTGGATCGTCAGCAGCCCCTGATCGGTCGACAGCCGTTCCGTGACCGTCAGGTTCGCCGCGCCGAACGTCGCGCCGGTCGTCGTATCGAGCGAGGTGGTCTCCAGCTCGAGATGCACCGAATCGTTCCAGTTCGGCTGCGCCGGATCGACGAACAGCTCCACGTCGTTCGCGAACGCGGAGGCGCCTCCCCACTGGCGCGCGCCCGGATCCGGGGACGACGGCCAGGCGCCGGCGTACGTGTACGTGTACTCCGGGCTCGTGATGTGCGAGAAGACGCCCGTGTTGTTGTACGTGAGCGCGATCCACCACGTGATCGCCATGCCGGGGTAGAAGTCGCCGCCCGCGCCCGAGGTGATGTTGACGAGGTACCACCACGGGTAGGTCTTGTTCGTGATGCCGGCGAGCGGCCCGATGTAGTACTGCTGGCTCGCCGAGTGCCAGGTGGTGCCGCTGAACGGCGAGTAGTACTGGTCGCCGTTCCAGAGGGTACCGGAGACGTTGATCGCGACCGGGGAGTCGACCCCGTACGGGCTGGAGCCGGTCCAGTTGATCGGATGCATCGATTTGACGACGAGCGGGATCGCGCTCGTCACGAGCGGTTCGACCGACGCGCTGGTCTCCCCGGGGCCCGGCACGATGTCGGGCTCGGTCGGGTTGTAGACGGAGACGCAGACCGTGCCGGAGACGTACGCGCACGTCGGGTTGAACGTGCTGTTCGCCGCGGGCGTCGCGGCGCGGGTCGGCCCCATCGCCGGCACGGTCGGAGCCGCGTCGCGGGGCGCCAGTGGGACCCCCGCCACGGTGCCCGACACCGCGAGGCCCGCCGCGATCGAGACCGCGACGGCGAGCAGGAGGCCCGCGGCGAGGACGCGAGGTCGGCGTCGGACCGATGCGGTGGGGAGATGCACCGTCGCGGACCCCCTATTCGAAGCGCCCGAACGCCGGATTCGGATTGCCTTCCTGGGCGGAGAACTTGGAGCCGGACGACATCAGGCCGGACTTTCCGGCGACGACGGCGACCGGACGCTGGCGGAGCCGGATCCGCGACGCGCCCATCGCGATCACGCCCGCGGCGATCCCCTGCAACGAGACGTTGGTGACGGAGACCGACTGGCCGACCCCGATCTGCTGCGGCTGGGCGACGGGGGTCGCCACGACCACGGACGGCGGCGGCGGGGGCGGGGGCGGCGGCGGGGGCGGCGGCGGGAGCAGCGTGGCCGTGAGCACGTTCTCGACGGCGATCTGCGCGAGCGGGAACGATTCGATGGCGATGCTCGTGTTCGTCGCGGGGACGTACGTCGCCCACGTGAAGATCCCGTTCTCGGCGCCGGAGCCGGCCGAGTAGCAGCCCCCGGTCGTGCAGGCGTCGACCGGCACCAACTGGAACGGCCCTTCGGTGGCGATGATGTCGAAGGAGACCTGCCAGCTATCGCCGACGTACATCACGTTCGTCGACGCGTTGGTCGACCAGTTCCAGCCGAGGTACTCCCGGCCGTCCTGGACGAGGACCGAGGGCGCCTTCTGGCACGAGGGGAACGGTACGCCCTGCCGCTCGCACGTCGCGGTCGCGTTCGGGTTCGGCGCGACGGCGATCGACCCGAACGGTACGAACGTGAACACCGGCTTTCCCGTCCCGCGGGCGACCTGGGTGACCAGCACCGGCCCGAAGGAGATGGAGCGGAGCGCCTGGAGCAGATACGGGTTTTGGGTATTCGGCGTCGAGACGAGGCCGTGCGCCACCTGGAGGATGTTCCCGGAGGCGCCGTCGGGGCAGGTGAACCCCTCCGGTCCGTCCCACGTGCCGCCGGTCGCCTCGGCCAGGGCACAGCCCGCGAGCAGGATGTGGTCGACGTCCTGGACGACCGCGTAGCCGTCCGGTCCGGACCCGGGGCCCCGACCGGTCGCCCAGTTCTTGCACGTCGGGTCGGTGTTGCAATCGTTGTAGTCGATGACGTCGATCGTGCAATCCCCGCCGACGGAGTCGGTGCACGAGGGGGCCGTGTGCGCGAGCCCCGCGATCGAGTCGTTCGCGATCCCGTCCTGGCTCGTCACCCACCCCTCGCACTGGGGCTGGATGCCGTTCTGGAAGATGTAGGCGGGCTCGCAGGTCGCGTCGTAGCAGTCCGGACCGGTCGTCGTCGCGGAGCCGTCCTGCCAGCCGAGGCAGTTGTTCTCGATGTAGTTCGGGTCCTGGGGCGCCGCGGACCCGAGGTAGACGATCACGTGGTGCGTGTCGTTCTCCCAGGTCAGCCCGCTCCCGATGATCGTCCCGTACAGCGCGGTGATCGAAGAGGAGTCGAGGTCGTTGTCGGACATGTCGTTGTCCGGGTAACTCCACCCGCCGTCCAGCACCGTCGACTGGAACGTCGCCTTCACCTCGGCCCCGAAATACTGCGACGGGACGAACTGGGCGATGTCGACGTGGTACTCCGCCCCGTCGTCGTCGTTCCAGTCGTCGTCGTACGTCGCGAAGAAGTCGACCATCGCGAACGACACCTGGGTGTGCGGGTTCGCGTCCTGGATCGCGTTGGCGATCGTCCCCGCGTTCGCGACGAAGAACGGGACCCCGTTCGACTCCTCGCACGACGGTTGCTGCGATCCCGCCGACGCGATCGCGCACTTGTCGTACGCCGTATCCCCATCTTCCCAATTGGCGGTGCCGTCCTGAGTCACGGTCTCTACGACGAAGGCGACCTGCACGGCGGGGTAGGCGAGGCCGGCGCCCTCGGAGGCGCTGGCCGTCATCGTGACGCGGGCGATCCCCGTACCCGCCGGGCAGCTCGTCGACTCCTGGGCGCAGATCGCGCCCGGTGCGACGGAGATGCCGAGGGCGAGCGCCGAGGCCGCCTCCGGAGTCGTTGCATCGTCGGTGGAGAGGAGGCCGACCGTCGGGGCGACCGGGGCGACGGTCGCTCCGTGCGCCGAGACGGGTGCGGCGCGGGCGATGTTCCCCACCATGGCGAGCGCGAGTCCCACGAACATCAGGGACAGACCGACGGTGCGCAGCGACCGGCCGTACGGGGTCACGGCGCCCTCCGGCGGAGCGTGCCCCAGGCGACGAGGCCGATCGCCAGCGCCACGAGCGCGATCCCGGCGACCACGAGGACGATCGGGACGGACATGCCGGTGGGGGTGCTGGCCGCAGCCGTCGTGGCCGGCGTCAGCGACACGCCGGCCGAGGTCGCGCCTCCGGCGAGCGTGAGGTTCTCGAGCGCGGCGTGGAACCCGGGTGCCGAGACCGTGAGCACGTAGTTGCCCACGTACAGCGGGATGGCGTAGACGCCGTCGGTCCCACTCGCCACGGACCGGGCCAAGACCGCGCCGTCGGTGGTCGCCCCGCGCAACGTGACGGTCGCGCCGACGATCGGAGCTCCCGTGCTCGCGGAGCGGATCGTCCCGGTGAGGGTCGCGGTCGCCGGGAACAGCTCGACGACCCGATCGGCCACGGCACCGTTCACCCCGACTTGGAACGTCACGGGCGCGTAGACGTCGCTCGCGGCCCCGCCCGGCACCGCGGTCAGGTCGTAGGTCCCGTTCGGGAGACCGGTCGTCAGGCTTCCGCCCGCTCCGGTCGCGCCGAGCAAGGTCGTCCCCGACCAGACCGCCACGTCGGAGAGCGGCGTTCCGAGAAGTCCGTCCTCGACGGCGACGGTGGTGGTCCACGAAAAGACGGGCAGCGTGAGGTCGACGCCCGAGACGGGGGCGGTGACCGTCACGATCCGGCTCTCCGCGACGAATCCCGGAGCGGAGGCCGTCACCAGGTACGTCCCGGTCCCGACGACCGTGGAGTACTGCCCGGCGCTCCCGGACGGGACGGAGGTGACGATCGAGCTCCCGAGGTGGAAGGCGATGAGCGCGCCGGTGACCCCGGCGCCCGTGTCGGAGAAGACCCAGCCGGAGACGGCGAACTGCTGGTCGATCGACAGCGGTTCGAGGACGATGGTGGGCGCCCGCACGGTCTCCCCGCTCACCGCGCTCGTGACGGCATAGCCGTCCTCGAAGCCGGGGGCGCTGACCGCGAGGGTCAGGGCGCCGGGGGGCGACGCGAGCCGGTACTCGCCGGCGAGGTCGGTGGCGACGGGCGCGTCACAGGCCAGATACGCGTAGGCCGGGCATCCGTCGACGGTCGCATTGAGGATCGGGGCGCCCGTGAGCGCGTCCTCGACGGTCCCGGTGACGACGCCGTACTCCTCGAGGAAGACGATCCCCATGTCGACCGCCTCGCCGTCGACGATGGAGACGGGCCGGTAGGTCGTGTTGAAGTCGGGGTCGGCCGCGGTCAGGATGTACTGGCCGGGGTCGATCGAGAGGGCGAACGACCCGTTCGGCCCCGCCGTCGCGAAGACGTCGCACGGGCCGGTCGGCGTCCCTCCGAGCGGAGAGCAGAGCGCGAGTTGCGCGCCGGCGAGCGGAAGTCCGGTCGGCAGGCCGCGGACCGTGCCGTAGACCACGCCGTCCGCCACCATGAGATAGTCCGCGGCGGACGTCCAGGTGTCGGGACTCACGACGACCGATTCGGTGTAGTTCCCGACGAATCCGGTCGCCTGCACCGTGATGGTATCGTGCCCGGGGACCGCGGTCGTCCAGTAGGCGCCGGTCGCGTTGGTCACCTGGTAGACGCAGAAGGAGGAGAACGAGGAGGTGCCCGGGCAGATCGCGACGACCGCGCCCGAGACCGGCACGTCGCCGGGCAGGGCCAGGACGCGGCTCGCGACGACCCCGTAGCCGGTCAGGTCGATCGTCGGGATCTCGGTGAACGACCCGGGCGCGACGTCGATCTTGCTCGTGGTGTTCGACTCGTAGCCGGGGTGACTGACGGTGAGCGAATCGTCGGGGCCGATCGGCGCGTCGGAGAGGAACTCACCGGCGAGATTGGTGGGGAAGACGGCCGCACCGTACCCCACGACGGGATCCGGCGACGTCGTCTGCGCGCTCGCCAACGGGAGCGGCTCCCCGTTGCTCCGGTCGAGCACCGTGCCGACGTACGTCGGCGGGCCCGAGTAGTTGACCCACGATCCCGAGATCCAACCCCAGTGATCCACGTTGACGGTACCGGACTGCGTCGTGTTCGGGCCGGTGACGTTCGTCGCTTGCCCCGGTGCGACCGGCGCATAGACGTCCGTCGTGTTGTAGTCGAGGGAACCGCCGAACGAGAACCGGACGCGGTTCCCGGAGGGGGCGGAGATGTTGACAAAGCCGCCGCCGTTGGTCGTGCCGGCCGTCTGGCCGTACCGGCCGTCCAGCGGGTCGCTGTAGAGCGCCGAGACCCCGACCCCGGCCACGGGGAGGCCCGACGCGGAGTCGAGGACCTCGGTCGTCGCCCAGCCGAACTC
>JASHWW010000078.1 GCA_030043855.1 Thermoplasmata archaeon | reverse complement strand
CGAGGGGAGCGGCGCGGATCCGGTGGGAGCGGCCGGCCCCGGCGCCGAGGGGGCCGGCGGCACCGGCGGCGGCATCCGCCGCGCCATGTCGGACCGCCGTCGCTCGCGGTTCTTGAAGATCATGTAGACGAGGAGGATGAAGTAGAACGGCCCGCCGACGAACAGCAGGTCGTCGAAGTAGACGGTCCCGATGAGTTCCCCATAGATCGTGGCCCAACTCCCGACCACGGGCCCCTCGATCCCGTTGTAGGTCGGGTCCCCGACGAGGAAGATCCAGGTCAGGTTCAGGGTGGTCAGATTCTGCATGGCGAGTCCCATCTGCCACGACCAGATCCCGTTCGAGGGAAGGGTCCAGTTGAACCAGACGGTCGTGGGGACCGTCAGGTTGTGCGTGAAGTTCTGGGTCCAGTTGTAGAACGGATAGCCGGCGGCGCAGTTCGGCGAGTTGTTGCCCGTGGCCCCGGGGCAGGTGCTGACGAAGAGCGAGATCGACCGTGGACTCGAATTGTCGGGCGACAGGTACTGGGGGAAGATCGTGACGGACCAGCTGAAGTTGGTGGCGGTCGTTCCCGAGAACGGCGAGACCGTCGCGTTCTGCAGCACGGCCCCGCCGTGGCCGTCCGGCAGGCTCGCACTGGAGGACGCCGCGCCGACCGGCTGGAAGATCTCCTGGGTGATGACGGCCGTCGCGATCGGCGCGACGGCCACGAGGATGACGAGTCCCGCGAGCGCCAGGTAGCGGGGTCGCTTGAGACCCCCGTAGATCGGGAGCGCCAGCCCGACGATGAGCATCACCGGGATCGCGAGGAACGTCGAGACGTAGACGAAGGTCGCGAAGACCGTGAACACGGCGAACGCGATGAGCAGCCCCTTGCCGTACGGCGTCTGGACGAAACGCCTAAAGCCGCGCGTCTTCTGCTGCTGCACGGGACGCGGGAGAGGGTCGGGTCTCCTTATTACCTCATGTCCGCGACCTCGCCACCGGCGATGCCGGTCGCTCGCGCGTTGGTCGTGTTGGACGGCCTTGGCGACCGCCCGCACCCCGAGACCGAGGGCCGGAGCCCCGTCGAGGTCGCCGCGACACCGGTGCTCGACGGGCTCGCCCGACGGGGGCAGCTCGGGGACGTCGTGGTCGTCGCTCCGGGCGTCGCGCCCGAGTCGGATGCGGGGGTCTTCGCGCTCCTCGGCTACGACCCCGTCCGCGACTCACCGGGCCGGGGGGTGTTGGAGGCGCTGGGCGTCGACGTTCCGCTCGCGTCGGGGGACGTCGCCCTCCGGCTGAATTTCGCCACTTCGGACGGGGACGGTACCATCGTGGACAGCCGGGTCGGCCGGACCCTCTCGACGCACGAGGCGCAGGAGCTCGCGCACGCGCTCACCGCGGCCGACCTGCTGGCGGACGACGGAATCCACGCCGAGGTGCGCGCCACGGTGGGTCATCGGGGGGTCCTTTGGCTGCATCCGACCCAGGGGGGACCGTTGTCGCCCAACGTCTCCAACTCGGACCCGTTCTACGAGAAGGTCGGGGGGATGGGGCAAGCTCGACGGCCCGAAACGCCCCGGCGATGTCCCGTATCGCCCTTGGACGCGACGCGGGAGGCGCGGCGTACCGCGGCGGCGATCGATCGATTCCTCGACCGGGCCGCAAACGTCCTGGCGGGACATCGCGTGAACGCCCGGCGTGCGATGGGCGGGAAGAAGATCGCGAACGAGCTGCTCGTGCGCAACGCGGGAAGCCTGCCCGAGCGCCCTCCCCGTCCGTTCGCGGAGAAGTACGGCGTCGCGGGCGCGGCGCTGACCGAGATGCCCGTGGAGCGGGGGATCGCGAAGGTCCTGGGGCTCGCCGACCGGTACGTGGGCCCGATGGGCGTCGATCGAGACCAGGGATACCGCGATCGGGCGCGGGTGGCGCGCGAACTGCTCCGGCAGTTCCCGTTCGTGTACGTCCATCTCAAAGGTCCGGACGAGCCCGGTCACGACGGCGATGCGCCGCTGAAGCGGGAGATCGTGGAAGCGATCGATCGGTCGTTTTTCGGACCGTTCCTCGACGGCCTCGACCTCGCGTCCGTGCGCGTCGGCGTGACGGCCGACCACGCGACCCCGACGATCCTCAAGGGACACGCGGACGATCCCGTGCCGCTGCTGATCGCCGGCGCCGCGGTGACGCCCTCGTCGCAGCCCGTGCCGACGTTCGCCGAGCGGTACGCGTCGGCCGGCCCGCTCGGCCACCGGACCGGAGCCGACGTTCTGCCCCTCATGTTTGCGCCGGCGGTCGGCGGGGCATGAGTTCGCGCGCGCTGCTCGTGGCTCGGACGGACGGGGAAACGACCCGGCTCCGGCTCCGCGACGTCGGATTGCTGCGGACCGACCTCCGCATCCTGCGGGAGGGAGAACGCCTCGCGTTCCCGCTGACGGAGATCGGTACCGTCCCCCCGTCGTGGGGGGAGGTCGGGGTCCGGGAGTTCGCATCGGTGGAGCCGGCCGGACCGCGCGACTACCGGGACCTTCTCGATCTGCCCGGCATCGACCGGGACGCACTGCCCCGATCGTTCGACATCGTCGGGGACGTGGTCGTGATCCGGCTGCCCGAGGCGTTGCTCGACCGGCGCACCGAGATCGGGGCCGCGCTGCTCCGGTTCGTTCCTTCGGCCCGCGTCGTCGGGGTCGATCGCGGGGTCAAGGGGACGGAACGACGGCGCGACCTGGAACGGATCGCGGGAGAGGGCGGATGGTCGACGCGCCACCGCGAGAACGGCCTCGACATCGACGTCGACCTGGAGCGGGCCTACTTCTCGCCCCGCTTGGCCCACGAACACGAGCGAGTGGCCGGAGAGGTCGGCACCGGCGAGGAGATCCTCGACCTCTGTTGTGGCGTCGGCCCGTTCTCGCTCGCCTTCGCGCGGGACGGCCGTGCGGCGCACGTGACTGCCGTGGATTCCAATCCGGCGGCGATCGAGTTGCTGCGGCGGTCGAGCGCGCGGTACGCGTTCGGGAGCCGCGTCGAGCCGAGGCTCGCCGCGCTCGAGGAGTTTCTGCCCGACGCGCCCCCGAGCGACCGGGTGGTGCTGAATCTCCCTCTCGAAGGAATTAAGTACCTACCCTCGGTCGCAACGGCCGTCCGGCCGTCGGGACGCGTCCACTACTACGAAGTGGTCCCGCGGACGGCGTTGGAACGTCGAGGGAGCGAGATCGTGAGGTCGCTCGGCCGCCCGGGATCCTGGGAGCTCGTCGAACGGCACGTGGTCCACCCGTACTCGCCGCGCTCGGATCTGATCTCGTTCACCATCGAGCGCGCCGCGGAGTGAATCCCGTGCCGCTGATCGTCGATCTGAAGGACGTCTCCGCCTCCGACCTGCCGCTCGTCGGCGGGAAGGCCGGGAAGCTCGGCGAACTGATTCGCCAGGGACTGCCCGTGCCGCCCGGATTCGTCGTCACGACGGAGGCCTACCAGGCGTTCGTCGATGCGACGGAGCTCGCGACCGAGATCCCGGCGGCCCTCGCGACGATCGACCCGGCGCGTCCCGAGACCTCGGAGGCCGCGTCGCAGCGGATCCGCGCCGGGTTCGAGCGGGCTCCGTTCCCTGCCGGATTGCGCGACACGCTCACGGAAGCGTACGAGCGGTTCGCGAAGGACCACCGGGTCCGGTTCTCGGCCGTCCGGTCGAGCGCCACGGCCGAGGACCTGGAGGGGGCGTCCTTCGCCGGACTCCAGGACACCTACCTCAACGTCACCGGGGTCGACGCGATCCTCATCGCGGTCCGCAAGTGCTGGGGCTCGCTGTTCACGCCCCGGGTGCTCGTCTACCGTCAGCGCAAGGGATTCGACCACGCGTCCGTGCGCCTCGCGGTCCTCGTCCAGAAGATGGTCGACGCGACGGTGTCGGGGATCCTGTTCACCCGCGACCCGAACACCGGCGAGAACCACATGATCGTCGAAGCCGGCTGGGGGTTGGGAGAGGCCGTCGTCGGGGGCGAGGTGACGCCCGACCATTACGTCGTGGACGGCGCCACCCAGAAGGTCGTCCACAAACAGATATCCGAGCAGCGGGTACGCCTCGTCCGCGCCGAGCAGGGTGGCAATCGCCGTGAGGAGATCCCGGCCGATCAGCGGAACGCGCAGAAGCTCTCCGACCACCGGTTGCAGCGCCTCGTCTCCCTCGCCCGCCTCATCGAGTCCCACTATCGTCGCCCCATGGACGTCGAATGGTGCGGGGACGCCGACGCCCTCTACATCGTCCAGGCGCGGCCCGTGACGACCATCCCGACGTCCACGGCCCCGGGGCCGGCGCCGGAATCCGGCGGCGACGCGACGGCCCCGATCCTCCGCGGGTTCGGAGCGAGCCCCGGCGTTGCCGGCGGCGTGGCGCGGATCCTCCGCGGGGCTGCCGAGATGGAGAAGTTGAAACCGGGCGAAGTGCTCGTCACCGCGATGACGACGCCCGACATGGTGCCCGCGATGTCGCGGGCCAGCGCGATCGTCACCGACGAGGGCGGCATGACCTGTCACGCGGCGATCGTGTCCCGCGAGCTCGGCGTCCCGTGCGTCGTCGGCACGCGCGAAGCGACCCGGGTGATCTCCGACGGCAGCGAGGTCACCGTCGACGGGAAGACCGGCTCGGTCTACAAGGGCCTGACCGCCGCCTCGAAGTCGGCGGCCTCCCCGCCGGCGGCGGCGATGGCGCCGATGGGCGGCGGCTCCGGGGGCCACGAGGGGGTCCCGGTCACGGCGACGAAGATCCTGGTGAACGTCGGCGTCCCAGAGAAGGCGGAGGAGTACGCGCGACTCCCGGTCTCGGGGGTCGGACTGCTCCGGATCGAGTTCATCTTCACGGCCCACGTGCGCGAGCATCCCCTGGCCCTGCTGAAGAAGGGCCGGAAGGACGAGCTGGTTCGGCGACTCGCCGAGGGGATCGGCAAGGTCTGCCAGGCGTTCCACCCGCGACCGGTGATTATCCGGACGTCCGACTTCAAGACGAACGAGTACCGGGGGATGCCCGGGGGCGAGGAGTTCGAGCCGGTCGAGGAGAACCCGATGATCGGCTGGCGCGGATGCTCGCGGTACATCTCCCCGGTCTACAAACCCGCGTTCCTCTGCGAACTCGAGGCGATCCACCGCGTCCGGACCGAGATGGGTCTGAAGAACGCCATGGTGATGCTGCCGTTTGTCCGGAACACGTGGGAGCTCGAGGAGATCGCGGAGATGCTCCGGGCGCAGGGGCTCCGCCGCTCCCGGGACTTCAAACTGTACCTGATGGCCGAGGTCCCGTCCACGGTCCTCCTGGCGAAGGAGTTCTCGAAGCACTGCGACGGGTTCTCGATCGGGTCGAACGACCTCACCCAGCTCGTGCTCGGGGCCGACCGAGACTCGGAGACGCTCGGTCGGATGGGGTACTTCGACGAGCGGGACCCCGCGGTCGAGACCGCGATCCGGATGCTGATCCGGGGCGCCCACGAAGAGGGCCGCACCGTCGGGATCTGCGGCCAGGGCCCAAGCGTCTATCCGGAGTTCGCCGAGTTCCTCGTCCGCGAAGGGATCGACTCGATCTCGCTGAACGCCGACACCGTCACCTCGACGATCCGGACGATCGCGTCGCTCGAGCAGCGGATGAAGCTCTCCGGCCTCCGGCACGCCGAGTGACACCGGCGCCGCCGGCGGACCGAGCGCGCCGACCGGGCGCGAAGAGATCGTTCAACGCCGCGCGCAGCACGTCCCGCACCCGGTCGGGGTCGGACCCCACGCTGATGTCCCAGAATGCTCCCTGAAAGAGGGAGACGACCTCGAACGTCAGCACGTCGAGGTCGGTGTCGGGCGGCAAGTGGCCGCGGCGTTGGAGTTCGACGAAGAATCGGCGCAGCGTCCGCCGGTCCTCCCGGTGGTCGTCCCGCATCGCCCGCCGGATCGCCTCATCGCGCGTCGCCTCGCCGAACAGCTCGAACCAGAGGGCGAGGTGGTCCCGGGCGGTCGCCTCCCCGAACGCCCGGTCGAAGGCGGTGGAGAACACCCCCGTCGGGTCCGCCGAACGGAGCGCCTCGTCCATCAGGCGGCGGGACCAGCGTCGGTTCTCGGCCTGGATCTGGCGCAAGAGGTCGACCTTGCTGGGATAGTAGAGGTAGAGGGCGCCCTTGCTCACGCCGAGCGCGAGCGCGACGTCGTCCATCGTGGTGCGGTGGTACCCCTTCGTCACGAACAGGCGCTCGGCGACCTCCGCGATCCGGGCGCGCGCCTCGGCCTTGTACTCCGGGACCACCTTCGGCATCCGGACCCCCCCTCTCCGTCAGGCAGACCGGGTATTACTGACTTTCTGTGCGAAACTATGACTCACAGAACAAAAACTGACTTATAGTCAGTTATCTCTCCCTCCTCCATCGCCCTCGGGGGCGAGGCGGGACACCATGGCGGACGCGCAGCCTCCCACGGTCGCAGCGGACGGGCCGAAGTACCTGACGGGCATCGAGTCGCTCCTCGTGATCGTCGGGATCTTCCTGAGCATCCTGCTGGCGGGCCTCGACGCTCTGGTCGTCTCGACGGCCCTGCCGACGATCGCCTCCTCCCTCGGCGGAGGGGACGACCTGACGTTCGTGACCGGGGCGTACCTGATCGCGTCGACCGTGTCGATCCCGCTCTTCTCGAAGCTCTCGGACCTCGGCAGCCGACGCACCATCTACGTCGTCGCGCTGGCGATCTTCATCGGCGGATCCGCGCTCGCGGGGCTCAGCCAGTCGCTCGGCGAGCTGATCGCCTTCCGCGCGGTCCAGGGGTTCGGGTCGGGAGCGTTCCTCCCGATCGGGATCGCGATGGTCGCGCTCCTCTACCCGCCGAAGCAGCGGGCGCAGTTGATCGGGATCCTCTCCGCCGCGGGCGGGATCTCGATCGTCGCCGGTCCCCTGCTCGGCCAGTACATCGTCTCGGTCACGACGTGGCGGTGGGTCTTCTACGTGAACCTCCCGATCGGGGTCGCCGCCGCCCTGATCATCTCCCTCGCGGTCGGACCGCTCCGGTCGACGACCCGCGGCCGCCTCGACGTGCCGGGTACGCTGCTCCTCGCGGGTTGGGTGTCGGCGTTGATGCTCCCGCTGGTCGAGGTGTCGGCGATGCGCTGGACGTGGACGCAGCCGATCACGCTGGGGCTCCTGGGGATCGCGATCGCCCTGTTCGTCGCGTTCGTCGTCTGGGAACTTCGAGCGCCGGACCCGGTCGTACCGTTGCGGCTCCTGTCGCGGCGGATCGTGGCCGTCAGCGGCACGATCAGCCTCCTGACGGGGATCGTCCTGACGTCGATGATCACGCTCCTGTCGCTCCTCGTCGGCGTCGACCTCGGCGGCAGCGAAGTGGTCGTTCGCGACGTGATCTACTTCTTCGCGCTGCCGCTGATCCTCGGCGCGATGGTCGGGGGTACGCTCCTGACCCGATTCCCGTACCGCCCGGTCGTCGCGCCCGCCCTGTTGATCGGGGCGGCGGGGGCGTTCCTCGTCGCGGGATTCTCGGCGTCGACCCCGCTGTGGACGTTGTGGCACGGGGTCGTCCCCGTCGGGGGACTCGTGGCGCCGCTCATTCCGTTCGGGTTCGGCTCCGGCATCGCCCTGGCCGGGACGAACATCGTGATCCAGAACGAGGTCCCGCGGTTCGAAGTCGCGGCGGGCATCGGGCTGGTCCGGTTCCTCCAAAGCCTCGGGGGCGCCGTGGGGATCTCCCTCCTGACGGTCTACCTCTCCTGGCAGACCCAGGCGTTGCTTCCCGCGGTCCCGTCCCCCTCCGGCGACCTCGCGGCGGTCGTCGAAGCGTTCGACCGGGTCTTCCTGATCCTCGGCGGGCTCGTTCTGATCGCGGGGATCGCGGCGCTGTTCCTCCGGGGGCGAGTCGCCCGGACCGAGCAACCCGAACCGAATGCCGCGGCCGACGGGACGCTCCCGGCCGGCACCCCTCCGTGAGTTCGGAGTCGATCCGCACCGGTTCAGCGCGTCGGCGGTACGGACCCGCCGCGGCGACCGGGCGGCCGCCAGCTCGGCGGGCCCACGGGCGGGACGGGCGGAAGCGACAGCTCCGCGGTGGCGGGAAGGTCGAACTCCCAGAACGTGCGGGCGGGCCGGAACCCGAGGGAGACCAGTCGACGTTCCAGGCGCGGGGAGTCGGAGAACAGCGAGTACCGAGCCACCGGGCCGGCCGGTGCGTGGGCGACCGTCCATCGTACGAGGTCCGAGGCGGCGCCCTGTCCCCGCGCCGACGGTCGCGTCGCCACCGCGTGGATCCCGGCGGTCGATCGATACCGGTAGACCAGCGCCGCGCTGACCGCCTCCTCGCCGGCGCAGGCCAGGACCGGCTGGAGGCGCTCGTGCGGGTTCGGATGCGCCCATGCGACGTCGAGAGCGGACCGGAACTCCGGTCGCTCTCCCTCGCCCGTCCAGAACGATGCGATCAGGTCGAGCTCGCTCCGACGGGCCGGCCGTACCTCCAG
>JASHWW010000077.1 GCA_030043855.1 Thermoplasmata archaeon | reverse complement strand
GGCGTTTCCCCGCCGCAACAGCAGCCGTCTGGGGCTCGCGTTGCTGGTCATCTCGGGCCTGGGCGCGATCGGCGTGGGACTCTCGCCCGAGGACGTCAACCTGAAGGTCCACTCCCTGTCGGCGCTCCTCGCGTTCCTGTTCGGCGGGCTGGCGTTGATCGTCCTCGGCTTCGCGATGTTTCGGGACACCCGATGGGACGGGTTCCGCATGTTCACGATGATCTGCGGTCTGGTCAACCTCGTCGCGCTGGGCCTCTTCATCGGGAAGACGTGGGGTCCGGTCGGAGTCGGCGGCATGGAGCGTCTGATCGTGGCCCCGATCGTCTTCTGGGCGATCGTCGTCGGCATCCACTTGCTCCGCATTCCGACGTACGCGCCTTCCGGGCTTCCGAAACCGGCGCCGCCGTAACTACGGCGAACGGATAGACTCCCGCGCTCCGCATCGCTGCCCTCCCCATGTCCGCGACCGACATCGAGTTCAACGGACTCCTGGCGGTCCACGTCCTGGCCGCGTTGACGTGGCTCGGGGCGACGGTCGTGCTGACGCTGGCCGCCGTTCGTGCGGCGAAATCCGGCTCGACCGCATGGATTCTCGGATCGGCGGGACGTCGCCTGTCGGTGCTCGTCGCCGCAGCCGCCGGCATCGGCATCGTCGCGGGATTCTCGCTCTACGCCTTCGAGGTCGCGATGCCGTCGTACGCCCCGAGCGCCAACGGTTGGATGTTCATCCGACTCGGGGTGGCCCTCGCGATCGCCGCCTTCGCGGTGAGCATCGTCGCGCTCCGACCGCTCCGGGCCGCGCAGCGTGCCGCCGATGCGCTGGCGGACCATGGACTCGCCGTCCTCCGCCGGGCGGCCCGCTGGGAAGCGGTCGCGACGATCCTGCTGTTCGCCGCGCTCGGCGCGATGGTGGTCGGCGGGACCATCTAGGGACGGCCCCGCCCGCGCGCCGGTTCCGCTACGTCCGGGCCTTGTCGATCTGGGCCTTCAGCTCGTTGTAGGCGCGGCGCGCCTCTTCGACGCTCGTCTCGTCCTCGAGGGTAGTGACGTCCCCGAGTGGCCGTTCCTCGACCACGTCCCGGATCAGGCGCCGCATGATCTTCGCGCTGCGAGTTTTCGGCACCTTCTCGACGAAGTAGATCTGCGACGGGACGGCGATCGGCCCCATGTTGTTCCGCACGTGATCGAGCAGCTCCTGGCGGAGCTGGGGGGACGGGGTGTGCCCGGGTTTCAGGATGACGCACGCGACCGGCACCTCGCCCTTGATCTCGTCGGCCTTCCCGATGACGGCCGACTCCGCGACCGCCGGGTGCATGATCAGGATGTCCTCGAGCTCCGTGGTCGCGATCCGGTGGCCGGCGATCTTCATGACCTCGTCCGCGCGGCCGAGCAGCCAGAAGTAGTGGTCGGTGTCCCGGTAGCAGAAGTCCGCCGGGTAGTAGAACCCCGGGAACTTCGAGAAGTAGACCTGCTCGTACCGTTGGTGGTCGCCCCAGAGGGTCATGAATTGCCCCGGCCACGGACGCCGGATGACGATGAGCCCCTTCTCGGCGCGCGGGAGTTCCTTGCCGTGCTCGTCGACGACCGCCGCGTCGACCCCGGCGAGCGGGAGCGTCCCGGACCCGGGCTTCAGCGGGTACGTCGCGATCCCCGGCTGGGGGCTGATCATGATCCCGCCGGTCTCGGTCTGCCACCAGGTGTCGACGATGGGGCAGTGGCTCTTCCCGATCACCCGGTAGTACCAGTTCCACGCCTCGGGGTTGATCGGTTCTCCGACCGTGCCCAGGATCCGCAGCGAGGAGAGGTTGTGCTTCTCGGGCCACTTCTCGCCCTGCTTGATGAACCCGCGGATCGCGGTCGGTGACGTGTAGAGGATCGAGACCCCGTACTTCTCGATGTTGTCCCACCACCGGTCCCACGCCGGGAAGTCCGCCGCGCCCTCGTACATCAGACTGGTCGCGCCGCGCAGCGTCGGTCCGTAGATGATGTAGGAATGGCCGGTGACCCAGCCGATGTCGGCCGTGCACCAGAACAGGTCCTTCGGGGTGATGTTGAACACCGCGTTGGTCGTGTAGTACAGCCAGACCATGTAGCCGGCCGTCGAGTGGCAGGCGCCCTTCGGCTTCCCGGTCGTTCCCGACGTGTACAGGATGTACGAGGGGTGGGTCCCCTCGACCATCACCGGGGCGACGTAGTCGGCGGCGCCCTTCACCGCGTCGTGGTACCAGACGTCGCGGCCCTCGGTCATCTCGACCGGCTGGGCGGTTCGCTTCACGACGATGACCTTCTCGATCGTCGGCGTCTGAGCGAGCGCCTGGTCGACGATCTTCTTCAGTTCGACGATCTTCCCGCGGCGCCACCCGCCGTCGGCCGTCACGACGACCTTCGACTTCGAGTCGTTGATCCGGTCCGCGAGCGCCTGCGCGGTGAATCCGCCGAAGACGACGGAGTGGATCGCGCCGAGGCGGACGATCCCCATCATCGTGAAGATCGCCTCGGGGATCATCGGCATGTAGACGGTGACCCGGTCCCCGGCCTTCACGCCGGCCGTCTCCAGGATCGAGGCCATCCGGTTGACCTCGCGGTACAGCTGCAGGTACGTCAGCGTCCGCTGATCCCCGTTCTCTCCCTCCCAGTAGAACGCGACCTTGTGCTGGGTCTCGGTCCCGATCCACCGGTCGAGGCAGTTGTACGAGAGGTTCGTCTTCCACTTCGCGAACCAGCGGCCGTACGGCGCCTCCTTGATCTCCTCGAAGGCGGGCCCCGTGCGCTCCGAAAAGTAGAGCTCGCTGGCCACCTTCGACCAGAACTCGTTCGGATGCTCGATCGCGTCGCGGTTGATCTCCATGATCCGCGCCGCTCCGGGCGAGATCCGCGTCTCGACCGGCAATGCTTCCTTGAGCTCCCCGTGGGCCACCGTACCGTGTTCCGTCATGGTTCCTTGATTCCTCGAGTTCGCGCGACCTGGCCGCCTCGCTCCCGGGACGCGTGCCGGCCTCCGCCGAGACACGCCCTCGCATGCGACGGCGTGGCGCGCCGAAGCGGGTCCCCGATAAAACGGTTCGGTCGCCCGCGCCAGCCGTGCACCGTCCGCCGGCTCGAGGGCGGGCGCGGGCTCGAACCCTTAAAGCACCCCCCCGCCTAGCCCGACTCCCGGAGCCTCATGCCCGGAACGGGTCACACGACGGAGCGGCCCGAGAAGACGGTCCACCTGAGGATCGACCCCAATGACGAATCGACCACCCTCGAGGACGTCCTCACGCGGATCTCCGAGCTCCAG
>JASHWW010000076.1 GCA_030043855.1 Thermoplasmata archaeon | reverse complement strand
CGGCCGGCGGCGCCCCGGCCCCCGGTCCCGCGCTCGAGGGCGGGATCTCCATCGGCGGGTCGGTCGCCGGCGGGTCGTCCGGCAGTTCCGGCGGTCCGGGCGGGTCGTCGCCCGACGGGACGGTCGCCGCGGCCCGCGGCGCGGGCATCTCGATCGGCGTCTGGCACGCCGGACAGACGCCGGCGCCCGGCGCGATCGTCGCCCCGCAGTTGGGGCAGAGCGTCAGCGAACCGTCCATGCGACCTCGAACCGGGGTATGCAGGGGGTGAGATTTGAACTCACGAACTCCTACGAGACCAGGACCTCAACCTGGCGCCTTTGACCAAGCTGGGCCACCCCTGCACGACGCCGATGCGCGTACGGGGGGTCAGCGATAACCTTTGCGAGCGTAGCGGCGCCCCCGAACGGACCGGATGCGACCTCGGCCGCAAAAAGCCTTGTACGAAGGCGTCGTGGGCCCGCCCCCATGCCCCGCGCCGACCACCTCGGCTCGACCGTCTTCATTGGCCAGAAGCCGACGATGACCTACGTCTTCGAGGTCGTCACGCAGTTGCACAGCGGGGCGGGGCCGGTGCTCGTCAAGGCGCGGGGGAACGCCATCGCCCGGGCGGTCGATGTCGTAGAGGTCGTCCGACGGCGGTTCCTCGAGGGCCAGGTCGACGTCGGACCGATCTCGATCGGCACCGAGCGGCTGACGAACAAGGACGGCCGCGACGCGAACGTCTCGTCGATCACGATCCCGCTCACGCGGACGGGGGCGGCCGCGGCGGCTCCGGCGGCGCCGCCGTCGGCGGGCGCGTCGCGCCCTGCTTGACGACCCACGTTCCCGCCCACAGGTCGCCGACGCGCTGTCGTTCCGTCGTGAGCGCGACGGCGAGGACCCCGACCGCGCCGAGCAACAGGACCCCGGCGGCCACGAACGTGGTCAATCCGACGATCGCGACCACGCCGACCGGGATGCCGACCCCCGCGATCGTGATCGCGACGTCCGAGCCGGCCTTGAAGCCGAACGCCACCCCGATCGAGACGCCGATGCCGACCAGGAACAGGATCGGGAGCAGGGGCGTGTTGCGGACGAGCGCCGCGAGGCCGCTCGGCAGCCGGAGGAAGCGGTTGCGCACCTCGAGATGGACGAGCCGCTTGCCGATCGTCGTCCCCCAGTACGCCTCGGCGAGCACGAGGTAGAGGAACGCGACGCTGACGTAGCCGTACAGCATCGCGTTGAACGGGATCCCCGCGACCAACGCGTCGAGGTCGCCCGGGGTCTCGAGGGCGAGGAGCGCGAACAGGAGCCCGGCCGGGACCGTCACCACCGCGAGGTCGATCAGGAAGGCGACTGCGCGCGACGCCGGAGTGGCGAACCGCCGGAAGCCGATCTCCCGCCCGAGGTAGACCAGGAGGCGGGCGGTGATCCACGCCCGGTACCCTTCGCGACCGTCCCCGGTCGACCCCTTCGCGACCGCGTCGAGGTTCGCCTGGTCGCTGGTGACCCAACCGGGGACGGGGAGACCGACCCACGGTCGGTCGTCCGCACCGGGCGGGATCTCGAGCAGCTGACGCGCCTGGGCGGCCGCCTCGTGGCCGGCGCGGGCCGAGGCGCGGATCGAATCGTCGACCGATCCGTAGACGCCGAGCCGGAACGCCCGGCCGAGCCGTCCGACCGGCGTCGGCCGGGCCTCGCGCGGGGGGGCGCCGACCGGCGCGAACGAGCGGCCGAGCCAGGCATGGGCGGCGAACGCTCCGGCGACGGCGAGGAGACCGGAGAGGTAGACGAGGTCGAGCACCCCCGCCCCTCCGATGACGTACAGTCCGGCCGGGCCGCTCCCGTAGAGCGGTGGCTGGCGCAGGAGGTCGGCGCCAAGGAGGACCCCCAGCGTCGTCGCGAGATACGCCGCCGGCAGGGCGAACGCCTCCCGGCCCGGGAAGACCCGGGGTGCGACGAGGACGGCGACGAGACCCGCGCCGAACGGCGTCAGCAGGTAGTACGGGAACGCCTCCTCGATCCCGACGCCCGGGATCGCGGCGGTGGCGGCGAACGTGGCGACCAGGACCCCCGAGGTCAGCCCGACCAGCAACCCGATCGCGCGGACGCTCGAGGACCGCGATCCGGCGGTCCCGAGCGCCACCGCGACGGTGGCGATCGCGGCCCCGAACAGGACCAGCACGATCTCGGCGTTGGCCGCCCCCACGCCGAGCCGCGCGCCGAGCCCAACGGCGATCCCGGCCGTCACGGGGAGCACGAGGACCAGGAGGGCGGCCGACTCGATCAGCAGGATCGCAAGGTACAGCCGGATCGTCGCCCCTCTCGGCGGGGCGTACCGCCCCACCGCGAGGAAGCCGACCACGAGCGGGAAGACGGCGCCCGCGAGGCTGATCCCGACCCAGTCGTAGGAGACCGGGGCGATCGGGAGGATGGCGAGCGATGCGAAGAGGGCCCCCGGCAGGAGCAGCCAGAACGCCTTCCGGCCGAGCCCGAGGCTGTCGGCGAAAGCGCCCCGCTCGAACGCGAGGAGGAACAGCAGGGCCCACAACGCGGCGGGCAGGGCGAGACCGGTGACGTTCCCGGCGATATCGATCGACAGTTGGACCGGGTCGACCACAGCTACGCCCCCCCGAGGGGGTGAGCGCCGAGGCCGACACTCCCGCTAAACCTTTCGGACGGGGACGGGTTCGCCGGTCGGCCCCCGTGCAGCCGGGGCCGAAAGGCTTTCTCGGACCGGCCGCCTCCGCGACCGATGCCGCCGCGAACCGAGCGCGACTCCCTGGGACCCCGCGAGGTGCCCGACTCCGCGTACTGGGGGATCCAGTCGCTCCGGGCCCGCGAGAACTTCCCCGTCAGCGGCCTCGCCGCTTCGCCCCATCTGATCCGGGCGTACGCGCTCCTCAAGCTCGCCGCCGTGCGCGCGAACGTCGCGCTCGGAGGGCTCGACGCGGAACGCGGGACGGCGCTGGCCCGCGCCGCGGAGGAGATGGCCGACGGGAAGTTCCGCGCCGAGTTCGTGGTCGACGTCTTCCAGGCCGGGGCGGGGACGTCGTTCCACATGAACGTCAACGAGGTCCTCACGAACCGCGCTCTGGAGATCCTGGGCAAACCTCGCGGCGACTACGCGACGTTGAGCCCCAACGATCACGTCAACCGGGGGCAGTCCACGAACGACACGTACC
>JASHWW010000075.1 GCA_030043855.1 Thermoplasmata archaeon | reverse complement strand
GACGACGCGATGCAGCGCGACTCGCTGATCGACGCCTACGGGGAGCACGAGATCATGGGGCTGACCGGGGAGCGGGTCGCCCAGAAGTTCGGCCTCTCGCGCGCCGAGATCGATGCGTTCGCGCTCCGGAGCCACCGCCTCGCGGTCCAGGCCGCGGCCGAAGGTCGATTTGCGGCCGAGCTCGTGTCGGTCCCGGCGTCCCGGACGCCGGGCGGGGCCGGTCTCGACAAGGACGAGGCGCCCCGGGCCGACACCACGCTCGAGAAGCTCGCGCGACTCCCGCCCGTCTTCGCGGCCAACGGCGTGCTGACGGCCGGGAACTCGTCCAAGCTGTCCGATGGGGCCGCGGCCCTGGTGCTCGCGAGCGCGTCGTACGTGCGTCGGACCGGGGCGAGGCCCCTCGGCTGGGTCCACTCGGTCGCCGAGAGCGGGGTCCATCCGTCCGACGTCATGGAGTCGCCGATCCCGACGGTGCGGGCCCATCTGGCGAAGACCGGGCTCACCCCCGGCGACTTCGACCGGGTCGAGCACAACGAGGCGTACGCCTCCGCGTCGCTCGCGGTCCAGCGGACGTTCGGGTTCTCGGAGAGCCAGTTCAACGTCAACGGGGGCGCCGTAGCGCTCGGCCACCCGATCGGGGCGAGCGGCGCTCGGATCGTCGTGACGCTCGTCCACGAACTGGTCCGGACGGGCGGCCGCCGGGGCCTCGCCACCCTGTGCATGGGCGGCGGGAACGGCCTGTCGACCGTCGTCGATCGGACGGGCCTCTAGGACAACGCGATCCCGAGCCGGGCCTCGATCGCCCGGACGGCCGTCACGGCGCGTCGCCGGTCCCCGCGCGCCACCCGGCCGTTGGCGCGGGCGTCGAGCTGCGCGGCGAACGCGCGCACACGCCCCAGGGCACGGTCGGTGCCGAGGTCGTTGCCGAGCTCCGCCGCCACCTCCCGGGCGAGGCGGGCGAAGGCCGTCGCCGGGACGCGGCCGGCGCCGCCGTCCGCGACGCTGTCGGCGATCGATCGGTGGACGCGCTCGTACTCGTCGCGCGCCCGGGCGAGGTCGGCCGCCTCCCAGGCGAGCCGCTGGGAGTACGGCGTCCCGAGCAGGTACCATCGGAGCGCCCCGGCGCCGACCGCGGCCACCGCGGCGCGCACCGGCACGAGGTTGCCGGTCGACTTCGCCATCTTTCGCCCGTCCTGGAAGACGAGCGACGTATGGAGGAAGCTCCGGGTGATCGGGCGGTCGGCGAGGGCCAGCGCGACCTCCATCTCGGCGTAGTGGTGCGGGTAGATCAGGTCGCGGCCGCCGCCGTGCACGTCGACCGGCACCCGGAGGAGGCGCTCGACCATGGCGAAGCACTCGAGGTGCCAGCCGGGAATCCCGGCGCCCCACGGGCTCGGGAACGATGCGCGGGGCGGGTCCTGCCGTCGCCAGATCATGAATTCGCGAGCGGTCGCGGGGTCCGGGCGCGGCAGACCGGCCTCCGTCACGGCGTGGGCGGCGAGGACCGAGGCCGCGGAGAAGTTCTCCGACGCCGGACGGGCCGGCGCCTCGTAGATCCATTCGTCCCCCTGGCGTCGCACGCGGCCCGTGCGCTCCAGCCGCCGGACGACGCTCACCATCCGGCGGACGTAGTCGCTGGCGCGGGGGCGCTGGTGCGGGAGCAGGATGTCGAGCGATTCGAGGTCGGAGACGAACGCCCGTTCCTCGCGGCGTGCGAGGGCCCGCCACGTCGTCCCGAGGTCGAGGGCCCGCTGGTCGATCTTGTCCTCGAAGTCGGTGATGTTCATCACGTGGCGAACGCCGTAGCCGTCGGCGACGAGGGTCCGTCGGAGAACGTCGAAGAACAGGTACGTCCGGGCGTGCCCGACGTGCGAAGCGTTGTAGACGGTCGGTCCGCACACGTACAGCCCCAGCGGTCGGCCGCGCGGGCGGGGCACCGGGCGTCGGCGTCCGGAGAGGGTGTCGGTGAGCGTGACGGGCATGAACCTCCTCCTCGGCGGGTGGCGGCCCTTAACGGTTGTGGGCCCGTTACGGGGGGGCGGACGGCCCGACGTGGCGTTCCAGGAACTCCACGGCCCGGACGATGGCCGCGATCTGGTTGGCCTGCCGCACGAGACCGTGCCCCTCGTCCTCGAAGCGGAGGTACTCGACGGGCACGCGCCGCTCCCGCAGCGCGGCGACGATCTGCTCGGCCTCCCCGACCGGAACGCGCGGGTCGTTCGCTCCGTGCACGATGAACATCGGGGTTCGGATCCGATCGACGTGGTGGATCGGCGAGATCCGTTCGAGGAGCGCCCGGTCGCGGTCGAGACGGCCGTATTCCGGCTCGCGGATCGGGCGACGCCACGGTGCGGTGCGCTCGAGGAACGTGACGAAATTCGCGATCCCGACCACGTCGATCCCCGCCGCCCACAGCTCCGGATACGTCGTGACGGCGGCGAGGACCATGAATCCCCCGTAGCTGCCGCCCATGACCGCGACCGGGCCCGAGTCGGCGCCCGACGCTCGCACCAGGTCGCGCAGGTCGCGGACCGAGTCCATCCGCCGGTCGACGTCGTCGAGGTGGACGTACGTCCGCCCGTATCCCGCGCTTCCCCGCACGTTGGGGTACAGCACCCGGTACCCTTCGTGAACGAGGAAGCCGACCAACGGGAGGTACTGGGGGCGCGCCTGGGCTTCCGGTCCTCCGTGGACTTCCACGATCGTCGCGCGCGGTGCGCCCGAGGGGAGGTAGTCCCAGTAGGGCACCCGCAGCCCGTCCTCGGCCCGAAACTCGCGCAACACCGGAGTCGGGGGAGCGGCCGGCAGCGGCCGGCCCGCGGTCGTCAGCGCCCGCACCCCGCCCGACGGAACGTCGAGGTGGAACACCTGCGTGCCGAGCTCCATCGATCCGAGGTCGAAGACGAGGCCCCGGCTATCCGGGCGCCAGTCGACCCGATCGATCACGCCCTCGCTCGGCAGGGCGACCGGGTGCGGGGTCCCGCTCGGCAGGTCCAGCACCGCGAGCCGGCTCCAGCCCCGGTCGTTGGCGACGACGGCGAGCCGGTCACCGGACGGGCTCGCGCGGACCAGGTCGACGTCGCCCGGAGGCTCCCAGAGGATCTCCGGCGCCGATCCCCCCGGGTCGTACCGGACCACCGCCCGATACTCCCGGCCCGGATTCGACGCCGCGTAGACCCGGTCGGACGTCAGGGTCGCCGACGCGACGGTCTCTTCCGCGGAGCGCGGGTTGAGCAGCCGCTCGCCCGCCTCGGACCATGCGATGAGGTCGATGTCGAGGTTCGTGACGCTCCGGAGCAGCACGACCCGTTCCGACCGGGTCGCCGCGATCTCGTGGACTCCGTCCTCCTCCCGCACGCGTCGGGGCGGTTCGGGCCGGTCGATGTCGACCTCGTACAGGTCGAAGAACCTGGGGTCCCGCGCATTCGAGCGGAAGACGTACCGGTGACCGTCCCGCCACCCGCCCGGCTCGTGGATCCGGGTCGGGTCGCTCGACAATTCGCGGACCAGCTGGCCGTGCGTGTCCACGACGTCGAGGTGCCAGTTCTCGTCCCCGCCCCGGTCGGTCACCGCCACGACGAGCGGCCGCTCCGGGTTCGGCTGCACGCTCATCACGCGCTCGCTGCGCGGCAGGAACGGTTCGAGGGGACCGCCGGCGGTCGGGGCCTTCCAGGCCTGCGGGAGACCGCCCCGGTCGGAGATCGCGTACACCGTGGCCCCGTCGGAGGCGACGCTCGGCTCCCAGGCCCGGGGATATTCCAACCACGCGGTGACGCGCGCGGCGCGCGCCGCAGGGTCGCCCATGCCGGGCGAATCCGGGGCGCTCCTTTAACGTGCCGCGCCGCTCCGCGAGCGACTCCACTAGGCTCAAGTGGGCGGACCGGGTGCCCGGCCGAACCCGGATGGAGACCCTGTTCCTCCTCGTGGAGACCGACGTCGGCCGACTGGACGAGGTGCTGAAGCGCCTGAAGGCCGTGCCCGGGGTCACCGAGGTCCAGGCAGTCACCGGCCCGTTCGACCTGATCGTCCGGGTCGAGGCGCCGCACATCAACCAGGCGCTCGATACGGTCGTCCACCGGATCCGCAAGATCCCGGGGATCAAGTCGACGGAGACGCTGGTCACCGTCGCGACCGGTTGACCCCCTGCGGGGGTAAATACCGGGCGGGCGCTGGCCCGGCATGGTCGCGACCGGACAGCTCGCTCCCGACTTCGAAGCGCCGAACCAGGACGGCCAGCCGTTTCGCCTCTCTTCGCTGCGAGGGCACTCGGTCGTGCTGTACTTCTATCCGAGGGCCGACACTCCCGGCTGCACCATCGAGTCGAAGGGGTTCCGCGACCTCGTGCCCGAGCTGTCGAAGAAGGACGTCGCGGTCGTCGGCGTGAGCACCGACGACTGTCCGGCGCAGAAGAAGTTCGCGCAGAAGTACGGCCTGCCGTTCACGCTCGTCGCCGATCACGCGAAGACGGTGGCCGGCCAGTACGGCGTGCTCGGACCGAGCGGGTCCGCGAAGCGCGTGTCGTTCTTCCTCGACCCGAAGGGAACGGTGGTCGAGGTGGTCGAGGGATCCCCCGACACGCACCTGGCCCGCGCGAAGGCCCGGTTCCTCTAAGGGGACGGGGGCGCCGCCGGCGGCGGCGTCGCGACCGTCGCGGGCGCCGGAGCGCGGCCGGTCCAGCTCCAGACCCGCTCGCCGAGGAGTTGCAGGAGCGCGGGGACCAGGTAGGTCCGGATCACCATCGCATCGAGGATGACGGCGACCGCGACCGAAAACCCGATCGCCCGGATCAGCGTGAACTCCCCGACCAGCAGCGCCGCGAAGGCGCTCGCGAGGATCACGGCCGCGGCCGTGATGATCCCGCCGGTCTTGCCGACCGCCTCGACCGCGGCGTCCGGGGTCGACCGGCCCCGGACCCGCTCCTCCCGGACGCGGGTCAGCAGGAAGATGTTGTAGTCGACTCCCAGCCCGAGGACGAGGATGATCAGGATCGTCCGCACGTAGAAGAACAGCGGGAACCCGAGGAGCTGCTGGAAGATCAGGTCGGTGACGGCCCACGCCCAACTGATCGAGAGACCGATCGTACCGACCGCCATCAGGGCGATGATCCACGACCGGAGGACCGCAAGGAGCACGACGATGAGACCGATCGCGACCGCGACGATCATGACGGTCGTCGCCTGGGCGGTCTCCTGCGAGAGGTCGTGGATGGTCGGGGCGCCGCCCCCGTACGAGATCCCGACCACCTCCGGGTGGTCCGCCGCGTAGCCGCCGAACGCGCCCTCCACGGCGGTGACCGCCGCGACCGCCTCCCCGGAGAGGCCCGTCGCGCTGGTCTGCAGGTCGAGGAGGACCGTCCGGCCGTCGGTGCCGACGTACGTCCCGAGGATCGAGAGCAGATTCTCCCGCGGGACGGTCGGGAGGGTGGGCAGCGCCAGCCATTGCGAGAGCGTGGCCCCGGACGGGCCCACGGGCGAGGTGACGGCGGCGATCCCTCCCGTGCCGTTGGCGAGGGCGGTGAGTGCCGCGAGGTCGGTGAACTCGGTCACGTTGGTGGCCGTGCCGTTGTAGAGCGGAGCGGCGAAGGTGACGAGCGCGAACGACGGGGTGGCGAACCCCGAGCCGAATTGGGTTCCGAGCTCGGAGAGGCCGTTGGTCGCCGGATGGCCGTTCGGGAGCTGGGCGTAAAAGTCGTACGAGATCGGGACGGTGAGCGCGATCAGGACGAGAGGGATCGACACGAGCAGGAGTCCGCTGGCGATGGACCCCGGCCGACGCGCCGTCGCTCGTCCGGCGCGGTAGAAGTAGGTCGACCGGTCGTTCGTCCGCGCGAGCGTCCGCTCGGCGGCCCGCTGGAAGCGACGGCCGCTCATCGGCCAGAAGATCCGGGGGCCGACCAGCTTGAGGAACGCCGGAATTAACGTGAGCGACAGGACGAGGGTGATGAACACTGCCAGCGACAGGACGGACCCCCACTCGGCGAGCAGCGAGACGCCGCTGAACGCCAGCGCCGCCGTCGCGATGATCGCGGTCGAGCCGCTGGTGGCGACCGATTGACCGGCCCAGGAGACGGAGGCGACGATCGCGTCGTCCGGGGTCGCTCCGTGGACGAGCTCCTCGCGGTACCGGGCAACCAGGAAGATCGAATAATCGGTGCCGACCCCGAGCACGAACACCTCCTCCAGCGTCAGCGACGTGGAGTCGACGTGCTGCACCAGGGTCCCGACGAGCACGGTACCGCCGAGCCCGAGCACGAGCGCGATGCCGAGCGCCGCGAACGTGAAGAGCGGCGTCAGCGGGGAACGGAAGTAGACCATCGCGATGACCAGCAGCAGTCCGACGGTCAGCGGCAGGACGAGGGCGAGGGACGAGTTGACCGCCTCCTGCGTGAGCAGGTCGAGCGGCGCCGAGCCGGTCTGCACGTAGGCGATCGACCGGCTCGGGTCGGACGACGCCAGCGCGGACGTGACGGTCGAGTCGATCCGCGGAAGGTCCTCGAACACGGTCGGCGAGCCGCCGTTGGATTCGCTATCGGCGACGGTGAACGCCACCGACACGACCTGCGCGGTTCCCGCGGCGTTGACGTACTGCGAGTACAGGGCGTACGGCACCGGGAGCGGCTCGCTCCCCAGGGTCGCGTTCGCGACGGTTGTGTTCGCCCACGCGCGGGCCGCGACGGGAGACGCCCCGGACGGGAAGGCGCCCCAGATGTCCGCGACCCAGCCCGGCGCGAGGTCCTGGGACGGCGCCACGAGGGTGGCGACCGCGAACCGGATCGCGGACCAGTCGGTCGCGTTCGCGATCCCGAGGGTGTCCAGCGCGGCGCCCCCGTACACGCTCCCCTCCGACGGGGGCGGGAACAGCGACGGGAGGAGCGGTCGAAGATTCGTCCGGGCGGCCCCGTCGGCGCACGCGACCGGTACCGGGGCAGCCGCGCAGTCGGCGCTCCCGTTGAATCCGGCCCCGGTCGCGCCGTACCCGGCGTAGAACGCCGAGAGCACGTCGTTCGCCGGGGTCGAATGGTTCAGCGTCGCCTCCGTGGCGACGAACGCGGGATAGTTCCAGTGCGACGCCGGCTCGCTCGAGCCGTTGGCGACGAGGGCCTCCCAGGTCGCGACGAACGTGGCCGGCGGACCCCAGAGCAGCGCCGACGTCGCGTTGAACGCCGCTAGGAATCCCGGGGAGTCGTTCAGCGCGGCCCCGAGGACGCGGCTGGTGAGCTGGACCTGGCCCGCCAGGTAGCTCGCGTACGCGGTGTAGACCGAGTCGATCGACGCCACGTTGACGAGGGAGCGGTCGGCCGTGAGGGCGGTGGTGACCGCGAGGATCGAGGATTGGGCGGCGGCGTCGGTCAGGTTGGCTCCGTAGAACAGCAGGATCGACGAGCTGCCGCCGGTCTGGTTCGGGAAGAGGCGCGCCAGCTCGGCGTTCGCGGCGGCGCTCGGGGAGTTGGCGGCGGTCGATTGGGTCGAGTTCGTGGTCACCGACCCGAGGAGCGGAAGGAACGGGATCGTGACGACGAGCAGGACGACCCAGAAGATCACCGGATACCACGGATGCCGGACGATCCAACGGCCGAGCCGGCCGAACAGACGGGCGCCGGCCTCGGAGTGTCCCTCGGACCGGTCGGCCACGTCGCGTCCGACCCGGGGGGCGAGATAACCCTACCCCTCGGACGGGGCGGCCGGGCGCCCGGGGCCCCGCCACAGGGCGGGGAACCGCGCCGGGTCGACGAAGACCCGGGTCCGGTCGACGACCCATCCCGGCCCGGCGGACGCGAGCTCCTCCGCGGCGTGCCGCGCGACCCCGGTCGCGACCAGCTCGCCGGATCGCGTCACGAGCGCCACGTGGGAACCGCGGGGGAACGGGGTCGGGATCGCGAGGATCCCGCCGGCCGCGAGGCCGGCCCCGTGCGCGACCGCGCTCGCCGCGCCCTCCTTGAGCACGACCGCGGGAAACTCCGACCAGACCTCGCGCATCGGATGCAGCTGGGCCAGCAGGTCGGCCGGGTCCCCCGACCGGGCTCGGGTGACCGCGTCGGCGAGCGTCGTCAGCGTGATCGACGCGCGCTCGTCGAACGGTCCCGTCGCCGTCCGCCGCAGCTCCTCGAGGTGCGCGCCGACGCCGAGCGCCTCGCCGACGTCGACCGCCAGCGTGCGGACGTACGTCCCGGAGTCGGCGACGAGGTCGATCACCGCCCGCACCCCGTCCCGCTCGACGAGCGTCAGGCGGTGGATGCGTCGGATCCGCCGTTCGCGCTTGACGGCGGAGCGGACCGGCGGGGTCTGGTAGATCGGGCCGGTGAACTCGGCGAGGACCCGCTCCAGGTCCGCGCGGTCGACCGCCCCGTGGAAGACGATGACCCCGACGTACCGCTTCGGGAACTCGAGCACGAGGGGGAGCAGCTTGAGGGCCGGTCCGACCCCGACCCAGAGGAGCCCGGAGACGTTCGGGTCGAGCGTCCCCGCGTGGCCCGCCACCGGGACGCCGAGGAGGTCCCGCGCCCACGCCGTCACCTGGTGCGAGGAGGGACCGCGGGGTTTGTCGATCAGGAGGAACGTGCCGGCGGCGATCCGCTCGCCGACCTCGGGCGGGAACGGTTCCGTCATCCGGCCGTCGCCCCGTCCCGCGACCGAAGGTAGTGGAGGATCCGCTCCGCCACGGCGTCCGGCGGAAGGTCGGTCGAGTCGACCGTCAGGTCGGGCGTCTCGGCCGCGAGGTCGATCCCGTACTGCCGGCGGTAGCGGCGCCGTTCGCTCGCCTCCCGCTCCTCGATGCGGCGGCGCGCCTCCGGGAGGGGCTGCCGGTCCCGGCCGGCGACGCGGCGGGCGCGTTCCTCCACGGTCGCCGTGACGACGACGTCGTAGACGGGCGTACCGTTCCGGCGGCAGAGCGCCCCCTGCAGCCGGCCGTCGAGCAGCACGCCCGGCCGCGCGAGCGCCTGCATCGTGCGGTCGAGCTCGACGTCGACCTCGGGGTGGGCCTCCGCGTACCGGTTGAACGCCTCGACGTCGAGGCCCCGCCGCTCCCCCTCGGCGCGGAACAGCTCCCCGGACGACCGGTAGGTCAGTCCCAACGCCGCGGCCACGCGCCGTCCGGCGGTCGTCTTCCCGCCGCCCGGCGGGCCGCCGACCGTGACGACGCGACGGATCACGCCGCTCCTCCGGCCGCCTCCGGCCCGACGGGCCCGGCGCCGAGGTGGTGCTCCTCGGCGTACCGCCGCAGCCAGACGTGCTTCAGGAGGCGCCGGAAGACGAGCGAGAACGGGATCGTGTAGAGGCTGAAGATCAGGAACCACCAGGGGATCGGCAGGCCGTTGAGGACGTGGCCGACCAGGTCGATCGAGGCGCCGCCGAGCTGGATCGTCTGCGCCTGGGCGGTCGCGCTGCCGATGACGAGCCCGACCCACGTGTAGATCAGGATGAGCAGGAAGTAGGTGATCGCCATCCCCTTGAACTGGGCGATCGACACTTCGCTCGAGAGCCGGGTGAGCCGTTCCTGGTGGGGCCGGAGCGCCTGGATCCGGTCCTTCTTGCCGGAGCGGATCGCCTCCATCTGGACCTTGCGGAAGGCCGCGCTCCACTTCTGGACCTTCGCCGCCTTCACCCAGTCGGTCGTGTAGTTGTAGGCGAGCGACGTGACCAGCATCTCGACGGCGCCCGCGAGCGCCATCGTGAGCAGCAGGTAGTTCGACTGGAACCCGATGGCGAAGTAGAGCGGCCCCCCGTGGGCGACGCTCGTGCCGAGCGCGCCGGCGATGCCGTTCCGGGCGCTCTGGTCGATCAGCATCCAGAGACCCAGGAACCCGAGGAAGACGTAGAGGAACGTCGAGAACTTGAACACGGGAGCCGGCGGCCGCGCGGGCGTCGAGGCCGGCGCGTCCGCCGGCGCCTCGGGCTCGGCCGGGAGCGGGGCGATCGTCCCGGCCGAATCGTCGCCCGGCGCGCGGGCGGGTCCGCTGGGAAGAGGAGCGTCGGCGGCCGCGGCCGTCAACTCTCGCCTCCGAGGAAGCGGCGGAGCAGCGGGTTCATCTCCATCAGCTGCTCGCGGCCCATCGCCTCGTAGAGGTTGATGATGATCCCGACCATCAGCAGCACGCCGGTCCCGCTGGCGTTGCCGAGGGTCCCGATCAGGTCGGCCCCCGCGGCCAGCGCGCCGACGGCGGCTCCGGAGATCACCGTGATGACGGGGATGTACCGTTCGAGGACCCGCCGCAGCACCCGAGGTTCTCTACGGAACCCGGGGATCTGCATCCCCGACGCCTCGATCTGCCGCGCGACGGCCTCGGGACCCATGTTCGTCGTCTGGATCCAGAACTTGGCGAACAGGATCGACCCGCCGACCATCGCCCCGAAGTAGACCATCACGTGGATGATCCCCTGCCACCAGGTGTGGCCGTAGAGGAACGCGCCGTACTGGCCGAAGTTGATCAACGGCAACAGCCACGATTCGAGGCCGTTCGGCGTCGACAGGTAGTACGCGCCGCCGGTGATCGGCTGCGTCTGGCTGATCGTGCCGGTGGCGGCCTGCGCCGCGGTCGGGTACGACCCGACCCACCACTGATGGCCGAAGACGGGGAAGTGCGCGAGCGTCGGGTTCGTCCACAGGAGGATCGTGACCATCGAGACGTTCGCGAGCAGCGCGGACATCAGGATGACCGGGATGTTCGACGCGTAGATCAGGCGCAGCGGGTACCGGCCCCGGGCGCCCCGCGCCTCGGCGTGGGAGAGCGGCAGTTCGATCCGGGTCGACTCGGTCCAGGCGACGAGGAAGAAGATCGCGGCGGTCCCGACGAGGGCGACGATGGGATTCGGCTGTTGCAGGAGCACCCGTTCCCAGCCGCCGCCGGCCATCTGGCTGGCGCTGTAGTGCGTGAAGAACCAGAGCGTCTTCGGGATCGTGCCGCTGGGCGGGTTGCCGGCGGAGATCGGGTCCGCGGGGTTCTGCGGGACCCAGTTGAGCGTCCCCTGGACGATCTGCTGCGAGACGCCCGCCGCGATGAACAGCGAGATCCCGCTCCCGATCCCCCACTTGGAGACGACCTCGTCCATCAGGAAGACGAGGTAGCTGCCGAAGACGAGCTGCGCGACGATGATCGTGTTCGCCAGCATCAGCCCGTTGCCGGGGGAGGCCGCGCCGAGCGTCGTCACGAGGGAGGCCGACGGGGTCAGGTACCCGTAGATCTGGGGGATCGCCTCGACGAAGATCATCGCGACGACGAGGACCTTCTGGGTCCCCTGGTACATCCCCTTGTCCTCGTCGTTCGTGAGGTCGAGGTTGATGATCTTCGCCCCGGTGAACAGTTGCATGATGATCGACCCGGTGACGATCGGGCCGATCCCGAGGTGCATCAGCGTCCCCTGCGCCCC
>JASHWW010000074.1 GCA_030043855.1 Thermoplasmata archaeon | reverse complement strand
GTCCTGGGGGACTACAACCTCACGTTCTCGGAAACCGGGCTGCCCCCGGGGACCGCCTACTCGTTCGAGTTCGCCGGCCAGCAGTACGGCGGGACCGCGCCGGACGCGGTGGTCGTCCCGAACGTGTACACGGGAGCGTACCCCCTCGCGGACATCTCGGCCGTCTCGGCGACGCCGGGCTGGGAGTACTTCGGAACGGCCGATAGCTCCACCGTCGAGGTCCCGGTCAGCGTGGATGTGGTGTTGAACTTCTCGACGTACATCGACGTGGCCGCGACACCCGGCACGATCGCATTCCATGCCTCCGGCCTCGCGGCCGGGGACTTCTGGCAGATCGCCTTCAACGGGACGACGTACGGCTCCTCGACCCCGTGGATCAACGTCACGGGATCCGCTGGGACCTACCTCGTGGACGCGTACCCCGTCGCCGCCTCGGCGAACGACTCGGAGTCGTACCAGGCGACGGGCTTCGGCCCCACGCTGAGCGTCTCGCCGGGATCGACGTACACGGTCGCCTTCGCGAAGTCGTACCGCGTCGACGTCGCGGCCTCGGTCGGGGGCTCGGTCTCGGGCGCCGGCGACCACTGGCTCAGCCCCGGCGCCACCGCCTCGTACACCGCGTCGGTCGACTCGTCGTACGCCTTCCTGGGGTGGGTCGGGTCCGGACCGGGATCGTACTCCGGGCCGTCGCTCACCGCGAACGTCACGGCCAACGGCCCCCTCAGCGAGGTCGCGTCGTTCAAGCCGCTCCCGCTGGCGCGGTACAATCTGACCGTCACCGAGACCGGACTGCCGACGGGCACGACCTGGACGGTCGACCTGAACGGCACCGGGTACTCCTCGGACGCGTCGACGTACGTCATTCCGGACCTGTACCCGTGCGGAGCGCCCGGGAACATCGGCCAGTACCCGGTCCAGGCCCCGTGGGTCTACGGGTCGAACGGAGGGGTCCAGTACCGCTCCGGCGGGGTCCCGGCCACGATCTGCACGGACGGCGCATCGACGATGACGATCTCCTTCACGCCGTACTATCTCGTGACGCCGTACGTCAGCGGGGACGGGTCCGTCTCCGTCAACGGCGTCCCGAACGGTGGCGCGACGTGGGTCGCTTCGAGCGGCAGCGTCGTGCTCAGTGCGACGGCCGCGACCGGCTACGTCTTCGACGGCTGGCTGGGCACCGGGGCGGGAAGCTACACGGGTGCGCTCGCCACGATCAATGTCGTGCCGACCGGGACGGTCACCGAGCTGGCGACGTTCTCGCTCGTGATCCCGCCGGTGATCGACTACTCGCTCTCGTTCTCGGCGCCGACGACGTTCGTCTCCGGTACGTCCTGGTCGATCACCGTCAACGGGACGGCCTACGCGTCGGAGTCCAGCTGGATCAACATCAGCGCGCTGCCGCCCGGCACGTACCCGATCACCGTCGCGGTCGCCTACTCGCCGGACCACGGGGCGCGGTACACCCCGTCGAACCCGCCGCCGAGCGTCGACCTGGACATGAACCGGACCGTACCCCTCGCGTACTCGACCGCCTACGAGGTGGACGTCACGGCGGAGGGGTCGGGGAGCGTCTCTCCCTCCGGCTCGTCGTACCACTCGGCCGACAGCACGCTGCAGCTCACCGCCACCCCCGCGAGCGGCTACGTCTTCATCGGCTGGGCCGGGACCGGTAGCGGCGCGTACTCCGGTACGAGCCTCACCGACACCGTCACGGTCACCGGGCCGATCACGGAGGTCGCGGACTTCGCCGCGGCGCCCGCCACCTCGACGACGTCGACGCCGTGGATCGTGACGCCGGCCGGGATCGGCGTCCTCGCCGCGGTCGGGCTCGTCGTCGGGATCGGGGTCGGGTACGCGGTCTTCGGCCGGAAGGGATCCGGCGGTGGCTCCGCGGACTCGGGAGGAAGCGCATGACGCACCGGTTCGCGGCCGGCGCGGTCGTCGCCCTCGTGCTGGCGCTCGTCCTCGCGTTCTCGCTCCCGTCGGTCGCCGCGGCGGGGGCCGCGCCGTCCGGAGTCGCGAGCCCGAGCCCGGGTCCGACCTCGGCCGCGGCGACCGCTCCGTCGCACGCCGCCGCGCACCTGGCCCCGCAACTGGCCTCGTCGGGTCGCGGGAGCTTCTTCCAGAACTCGATCCTCCCGACGGCGCCGTCCGCCGACGAAGCGTGCGCCTACGAGAGCACCTTCCCGATCTGCATGAACAACACGGGGGACCCGGCGATCGTCGCAACCTCGTCCGGCTTGCTCGCGACAGCGTACACCGCGTTCACGAACATCAGCGCCTGCCCCGGTGACCTCAACCTGACCGAGACCGAGATCGGATTCTCCGCCTCCTCCAACGGCGGCGTGAACTGGTCGGCCCCGACCTACGTCGACAACCCCGGGTGCGCGGACCAGTTCAACTACACGAGCGCGATCTTCCCGGCGCTCGCGGCGCTCGGCAACGGGACCCTCGTCCTGGCCTACATCGAGTACAACTTCACGAGCGCCTCGGGCTGCTACTACTACTACTACTACCCGTCGCTCGCCCCGTGCTTTGTGCCGTACGACCGCCTGGTCGTGACCGAGAGCTACAACAACGGCGTCAACTGGACGGCGCCCGCGGTCGTGAACGCGACCTCGAACACGTATCTCAACTACACCTCGTTCATGGCCGAGCA
>JASHWW010000009.1 GCA_030043855.1 Thermoplasmata archaeon | reverse complement strand
CGGACCGATTCTTCGAGGAGAAACGTCGCTCCGAGAGGCGCGTCGCGCGACCCTTATATAGGGCACCTTTCTCCCCCGTCCCCACCGGAGGCAGCACCCCCTATCGACCCATGGCTCGCCATCGCCCGCGCCGAGGTTCGCTCGGCTTCTCCCCCCGGTCCCGTTCCGTACGTCCGGTTCCGCGGGTCCGCTCGTGGCCGGAGGGTCCGAAGGTCCCGACGATCGAGGGGTTCGCCGGGTTCAAAGTGGGGATGACCCACGCGTTCATCGTCGACTACCGCAAGCGGTCGACGACCGCCGGACAGGAGGTCGCCGTTCCGGTCACCGTCGTCGAGGTTCCGCCGCTCCGGGTCGCGGGGGCCCGGGTCTACGCGCGCCATCCGTACGGCTCCCGGGTCGTCGCAGAGGTCTGGGGATCGGGGCTCGTCGAGGAGCTCGACCGTCGGATCCCGACCCACCCGGCGAGCGCGCCGGCCGCCCTCGAGCAGTTCGGCCAGACCGCCGGCGACGAGGTCCGGTTGATCGTGCACACGCAGCCCCAGTTGCTGACGGGGGTTCCGTCGAAGACGCCGACCCTCTTCGAGGTCCGCGTCGCCGGCGAGAAGTTCGACGAGCGACGAGCGTTCGCGCTGAAGCAGCTCGGCGCGGAGCTCTCCGCCGACGCGCTGACGAAGGAAGGGGAGTTCGTCGATGTCGTCGCCGTCACGAAGGGGTTCGGCTTCCAGGGCCACATCCAGCGCTGGGGCGTCAAGCTCCAACCCCGGAAGAACTCGAAGCACCGGCGGATGATCGGGACGCTCGGCCCTCACAACCCGAGCTTCGTCACCTACCGGATCCCGCAGGCCGGCCAGCAGGGGTATCACCGGCGCACGCAGTACAACATGCGGGTCCTCAAGATCGTCAAGGACCCGCGGAGCGACCCGATCACGCCGCAGGGCGGATTCCCCCACTACGGCGAGGTCCGCAGCGCCTGCATCGTTCTCCACGGATCCCTTCCGGGACCGGCGAAGCGGCTCCTCCGCTTCCGCGCGCCGATCCGCAGCCGCGTCGCGAGCGTCGAGAAGGTCGACCTGCGCTACCTCAGCACCCGTTCCAAGCAGGGAGCATGACGCCCGACGCTCCGGCCGCGGCCCCCGTCGAGCATGCGTCGCCGCACCACCGGGTCCACGTCGTGGACCTCGAGGGCAAGCCGGGGTCGACGGTCACGCTTCCCCTCGCCTTCTCCCAACCGGTCCGACCCGACCTGATCCAACGGGCGGTCGTGGCCGCGCAGTCCCACCGGCGGCAACCGTACGGCACGAGCCCGACGGGCGGTCTCCGCCATTCGGTCGAGTGGTCCGGGAAGGGGCGCGGCGTCGCGCGGACGCCCCGCCTGATGGATTCGATGACGGGTGCCCAGGCACCCAACACGGTCGGCGGCCGGCAAGCCCATCCGCCGAAGGTCGAGCGGATCTGGGCGAAGAAGATCAACCGGAAGGAACGCCAGCTGGCCTTCCGTTCCGCGCTCGCCGCCACGCGCGAGGCGAAGCTCGCCGCCGCGCGGGGCCACACCGTGCCCAAGGGGATGCACCTGCCGGTCGTCCTGGTCGACCCGGTCGAACAGATCCGGACCGCCGCCGAAGCCCGCAAGCTCCTGCAGCAGCTCGAGCTGTGGTCGGACATCGAGCGGGCGCGCGACGGAACCCACCTCAAGTCGTCGGGACGCGCCCGCCGCCGAGGACGGGTCCGCCGGACCCCGAGGAGTCTCCTGGTCGTGACGAGCGCGCCGGGTCGCGCCCTCGGCTTCCGGAATCTCGCGGGGGTCGAGGTCGTCCCCGCGCAGCGACTCGCGACCGAGGACCTGGCTCCCGGGGGGGCCGCCGGCCGACTGACCCTGTTCTCGCACGCCGCCGTCGAGTCGCTCCGCACGCGGCTCGGGGAGGTCGCGCCGTGAGCGACGAATCCCTGACGCACCGGATCATTCTCCACGCCTACGTCACCGAGAAGTCGATGGACGAGATGGAGCGGCTGAACAAGCTGGAGTTCGTCGTCGACCGGCGGGCGACGCGCGCCGAGATCCGGCGCGCCGTCGAGGCGACGTACCAGTGCAAGGTCGCGAAGATCAACACGAAGATCGTTCGCGTCGGGAAGATCGCGACGGTCCGGTTCGCGAAGGAGTTCTCGGCCGAGGACATCGGCGGCCGGGCCGGGGTGTTCTGATGGGAAAGCGCATCATCTCGCGGCGGCGGGGCAGCGGAACCGGCACGTATCGGTCCCCGAGCCACCGGCACCACGGACCGATCTACCATCCGGCGCCGACGATCGTCGGCGAGGCTCGTGTCGTCGACATTCGCCCCGCGCCGGGACGCACCGCGCCCGTCGCCGAGGTCGTGGCCCCGGGCGGGACGACCGTCCGGCTCCTCGCCTCCGCCGGTCTCGCGACGGGCGACACCGTCGCGCTCCACGAGGGGAAGGTCGACCGGGGCGCCATCCTGCCGCTCGGTCGGATCCCGGACGGCACGCTCGTCTCGAATCTCGAGGTCAAGCCGTTCGACGGCGGACGCCTGGTGCGGGCCGCCGGGACGGGGGCGCTCGTGGTCGCCCACACCGGCGACGAAGTGACCGTTCAGCTTCCCTCGGGCGCCTTCAAGGTCTTCCTCGGCACCTGCCGGGCGCAGGTCGGCGCCGTCGGCGGCGGGGGTCGCCGGGAACGCCCGATCATCAAGGCCGGCAAGAAGGTCTGGACGACCCGGTCGCTCGCCCGCGCGCCCGTCAAGGTGCGGGGCGTCGCGATGAACCCGGTCAACCATCCGTTCGGGGGCGGCGCCCACCAGCACGTCGGCCGCCCGAGTACCGTCTCGAGCGGAACGTGGCCGGGCGCGAAGGTCGGCCGGTTCTCGCGATCGGCGCGCAAGAAGCGGGCGCGCCGGGCCCAGCGGAGAGGCGCGTAACGATGCCGAAGGCGCGGCGGGCGAAGAAGGTCGAGGCGCGGCGCAAGCGCGAGTTCTCCTACCGGGGGAAGTCGCTCCCCGAGCTCCAGGCGATGAACCTGGAGGAGCTCTCCCGGATCCTGACGGCCCGCGCGCGCCGCTCCATCCGGCGCGGGTTCAACACCGAGACGACTCAGTTCTTCGAGCGGATGCGGTCGACCCCGAAGGAGACGACCGTGCGCACGCACTGCCGGGACGCCCTGATCCTGCCGGAGCACGTCGGGCGGAAGGTCTCCGTCCACACCGGGAAGGAGTTCAAGGAGATCGAAGTGCGACCCGAGATGATCGGCCACTACTACGGGGAGTTCGCGCTCACCCGCCGGTTCGAGAAGCACTCGGGCCCGGGCGTCGGTGCGACGCGGTCCTCGAAGTTCATGCCGTTGAAGTGAGGCGGGAGGATCGATGCGCGGCTACACCTACCAGGACGAACCGGGCGTGACGGTCGCCCGCGCCCGGGGCATCGAGCTTCCGATCTCGCCGAAGAAGACGTACGAGGTCCTGAACGCCATCCGGGGGCTGAGCGTCGACCGCGCCCGCACGGTGCTCGAGGAGACGATCGCGCTCCGCAAGGCGATCCCGTTCCGCCGCTACAACCAGGAGACCGCGCACCACACCGGCACGGGACCGGGCCGATTCCCGGTCAAGGTCGCGACGCAGGTCCTCAAGGTCCTCGAGAACGCCGAGCAGAACGCGGAGTACGAGGGGCTCGACACCGACCGGCTCTTCGTGAAGATCGCGGCGAGCGCGCGCGGGCAGATCCGCCAGGCGTCGATGCCGCGGGCCCACGGCCGCGCGACGCCGTGGAACGAGCAGACGACGAACGTCGAGATCGTGCTCGCCGAACGCAAGGAGGCGGCATGAGCTCCGAACGGAAGGTCATCCAGGAGTCGATGCGTCGGGTCCTGCTGAAGGACTTCCTCGTGCAGGAGAGCGCCCGCGCCGGCTTCGGGGGCCTCGACATCACGCGGACTCCGATGGGGACCCGCGTGACGCTCATCTGCGAGCGCCCGGGGATCCTGATCGGCCACCGCGGCGAGCTGATCAAGCGCCTCACCCAGGACATCCACGACCGGTTCCAACTCGACAACCCGCAGATCGAGGTCCAGGAGGAGCGGCAGCCGAGCCTGAACGCTCAATTGATGAGCGCGAAGCTCGCCTCGACGCTCGAGCGCGGCTGGCACTTCCGCCGCGCGGGCCACTCGACCGTCCGCCGGATCATGGAGTCCGGCGCGCGCGGCTGCCAGGTGATCCTGTCGGGGAAGCTCACCGGCGAGCGCCACCGGACCGAGCGGTTCAAGGCCGGGATGATCAAGTACTGCGGCGAGGCGGTTCACCTCTGGATCGACAAGGGGTTCTCGCAGGCCCGCTTGAAGCCGGGGGTCATCGGCGTCAACGTCTGGATCATGCGGCCGACGGCCCGCCTGCCCGACG
>JASHWW010000008.1 GCA_030043855.1 Thermoplasmata archaeon | reverse complement strand
CGTCCAGCCGTCCGACGATCCGGATCTCCGGGATCGGCGTGGTGAGGTGGCGCCGGAGCACCCCGAGAACGCGCACTTCGCGGTCGACCCGCGCCGCGACGTCCGCTCGGCGGGGGAACCGAACGACGACTCGGTCGTCGGCGACGAGGACCCGGTGGTCCCACCCTTCCTCGACCGTGCGAAACCGGCGGAGGGGGCCGTCCGGCCACGCGGCCCGTGCCGCCCGCACCAGGCTCGGCAGCGACGGGAGCCGCTCGGACGGGGACCCGCGGAGCGTCGGCATCGCCGTCCCGGTCCCGGCTCAGGTCGGAAGGCCGGCCCCGAGTACGCCGATCGTGTAGAGGGCGAGCGCCGGGACGAACGTCATCATCAGGTCGTCGTCCCCCCAGCGGTACTTCGGCCACTCCGCCAAGAGGGCGAGCCCGGCGGCGCCGAGCCCGAAGACGAACGCATCGAACGGGGGCCACCCTCCGACCCCGACCAGCGCGCCGAAGGCCAGCGTGGTGTAGACGGCGAGGGGAACGACCGGGTAGAGCGGCCGATACGCGGGATTCGCCCGCAACTCGCCCGCCAGCGGGTCGACGAGCGCGGTCCCCAGAACGACCGCCACCGCGATCGGCGGGGGAAAGAGCAGGATGGCGGCGACCACCGCGATCGCGAAGAAGGCGAAGCTGGCGACGCGGCGCGCCTCGTAGGGCCGGATGGTGGGGAGCTCGAGACCGGCGCGGTGCCGCAACAGTTCGAGCACGAGCACGGCCGCGAGCGCCGCGAGGAGGACGTCCTCCTTTGGCGCGATGACGAAGACGTCGTTCGGCAGGGGATAGTAGATCAGAGCGCCCGCGCCCAGCACGTGGAGGGCCCGTCGCCAGGCCCGGTCGCCGAGCTCCACGTCCCCGCCGAGTCGCCCCCCGAGCCACCCGCGGAACCGACCGTGCCGGTGGAGCCGCCACGCCATTCGACGGTCCGAGGCGCGTCCGGGGGATGAAACCTCGGGCTCGCCCTCCGAAAGGTTTTCTGGCGGTCGGACTGCCTGCGCCATGAAGGTCGCGGTGCTGGTCGGGTCGAAGTCCGACCTCGAGGCCGCCGAGAAGGTCCGCGCACGGCTCACCGAGTTCGAGATCCCCTGCGACGTCCACGTCGCCTCGGCGCACCGGAATCCCGACAAGGTCGACCGTCTCGTCCGCGACCCCGAGGTGGATGTGTTCGTGGCGATGGCGGGGCTCTCGGCCGCGCTGCCCGGAGTGGTCGCGGCCCGGACGTTGAAGCCGGTCGTCGGCGTGCCGCTCCACCGCGGCCTCGGGCTCGACAGCCTGCTCTCCGTGGTCCAGATGCCGCCGGGCATCCCGGTCGCCTCGGTCGGGCTCGACGCCTCCGAGAACGCCGCCCTGCTCGCCGCGGAGATCCTCGCCCTCAAGTTTCCCGAGGTCGTCGCCCACCTCGAGAAGTACCGGGCAAAGTGGCGCGAGGAACCGCCCGCGGGGAGTCCATCGTGAACGACCCGGCGGAGTTCGTTCGGACCGCGATCGACCGACTTCGCGCCGAGGTCCCGGGCTCCGCCATCGTCGCCGCCTCCGGCGGCATCGATTCGACGACCGCCGCCGTCCTCGCCGAACGAGCGCTCGGAGACCGCGCGCACGCGGTCTTCGTCGATACCGGCCTCCTGCGGGCGGGCGAGGTCGAAAAGGTCGGGGCGTTCTTCCGGGCGAGCGGACTCCGCTTCGCCGTCGCCTCCGCGTCCGATCGGTTCCTCGGCGCGCTCCAGGGCGTCCGGGATCCCGAAGAGAAGCGGCGGCGGATCGGGGCCGCGTTCATTCGGCTGTTCGAGGAGGAGGCGACCCGGGTCGGGACGGACCGGCTGGTCCAGGGGACCATCGCCCCCGACTGGATCGAGAGCGGCGGGGCGCTCCGCGACACGATCAAGACGCACCACAACGTCGGCGGCGTTCCGAGCGACAGCCGACTCGTCCTCGTCGAGCCGCTGCGCGACCTCTACAAGGACGAGGTCCGCGCCGTGGCCCGCCACCTCGGCGTCCCGGAGCCGGACCGGCAACCGTTCCCCGGCCCCGGGCTGGCCGTTCGCGTCAACGGGGAGGTCACGGCGGAGCGCGTTCGGAGGGCCCGCGTCGCCAACGCGATCGTGGAGGCCGAGGTCGAGCGTGCGGTCGCCGCCGGGGAGATCCCGCGGCCATGGCAGTACTTCGCCGTCCTCCTCGACTCTCCGACCGTCGGGGTGCTGGGCGACAACCGGGTCCACGGGGACGCCGTGAGTGTCCGGGTCGTCGAATCGATCGATGCGATGACCGCGACGGCGATGGCTCTCCCGCGCCCGGTGCTGCAGCGCATCGCGGAGCGGATCACGCGCGAGCTGTCCGCGCAGGTCGTCCGCGTGCTCTACGACGTGACCGACAAGCCGCCCGGCACCATCGAGTGGGAGTGAACGTCCCCGGCCGGGACGTCGGCAACGACTATCTACCGCGGCGGCTCCGCCCCGGGCCGATGGCTCCGCCCGACCTGACGGACCCCAAGATGCGCGCGCTCCGGATCCCGGAGGAGACCGTCGTGGCGCTCGAAGCGCGGATGAAGGGCTCGTCGTTCCCGACCGTCGACGAGTTCGCCGCGTTCGTCCTGGCCCGCCTGCTCGAGCAGTCCGGGGAGCCCGGATTCAGCGAAGAGGACGAGCGGGCGCTCAAGGAACGGCTCCGCTCGCTCGGGTACATCGACTGAGGACGCCGTCGCGGGAGCGGGCTGTGGCGAC
>JASHWW010000073.1 GCA_030043855.1 Thermoplasmata archaeon | reverse complement strand
GGCTCCTCGCTCGGGGACCGGAAATCGTCCCCATCCCGGGCACGAAGCGCGTCCGGTACCTCACCGAGAACGTCGGGGCGGTGGACCTCCGGCTGTCGCCGACGGAGCTCGATCGGATCGAGCGCGCGGCGGCCCCCGACCGGGTCGCCGGCGAACGGTACAGCCCTGCGGCCCAGGCGATGGTCGACCGCGGCGACGGTCAGGCCCCGTAGCCGAGGGTGCGGATCCCGCGGAACGCGAAGAGGGCCGCCCCGGAGACGAGGAGGCCGACCGCCGCGACCGTGTAGGTGAACGCGATGCCGTGCGCGGCGGCGAGGTACCCGCCGGTGACGAGGCCCGCCGGGATCGCCACGAACGCCCCGACCGAGTCGATGCTCACGACGCGCGCGAGGATCTCGTTGGGGACGATCGCCTGGATCGTGGCGTAGTAGACCGTGTTGATCAGCCCGATGTTGAGGCCGACCAGGAACGCCCCCGCGAGCGCGACCGGGAGGGCGTGGCCGACGATCAGGAGCGCCACCGCGCCCGAATCCGCCGTGGCGCACGTCGCCATGAGGAGCCCGGCGTACCGCCGCGCGCGCAACCGGCCGACCGCGAGCGCCCCGACGGCGACGCCGGCGGCGAGCACGGCGACCAGGTAGCCGTAGACGGCCGGGTCGTTGCCGAAGTAGGTGGACGCGTAGACGACCAGGAACGACGTCACCATGACGAGCAGGAAGTTCCCGGGGAGGAAGCCGAGCGACGCCTCGAGCACCGGAACGTGCTCGCGCATGTACCGGAGCCCCTCCCGCAGCTCCCGGACGAACGACCGGCCGGCCGCCTCCGCCGGCGCTGCGACGCGTCCCGCCGAGGCCGCGATCTGGAACAGGAGGATCGCCGAGACCGCGTACGTCGCGGCGTTGACGCCGATCCCGGCGACGGCCCCGAATGCGACCACGACGAGACCTCCCGCGGCGGCCCCGAGGCTCGAGCCGGTCTGCGTCAGCGCGGAGAGGATCCCGTTCGCGTCCTCCAGTTCGGCGGTGCTCACGAGGCGCGGCAGGAGCGCCTGGCTCGCCGGCGTGAACAGCGCGGAGAAGCTGTAGACGACCGTCATCACGCCGAGCACAAGGAGCAGGGAGAACCCGGCGAGGGAGAGTGCGGTCGCGAGGACGACCATCGCGACGAGCCGGCAGAGGTCCGCCGTGATCATCAGCCGCCGACGATCGTACCGGTCCGCGAGGACGCCCGCGATCAGGCCCAGCGCGATGCCGGGGACGATCCCCGTCAATCCGACGTACGCGATGTCGATCGTGCTGTGGGTGTAGTGGTAGACGAGCCAGTTGACCGAGACGCTCGTGATCGAGCCCCCGAGCGCCGACGTGACCGCGGAGCCGAGGAGCGACCGGAAGCCGACGGAGCGCAGCGCGCGCGGAGGCGGGGCCGGGGCGTCCGCACCGGACACGCGCCGTCACTCCGGGGCGCGCATCCCGGCCACGGGCGGGGCGGTCACTCCTCGAAGACGATCGAGCTGCCGTCGATCGTGAGCCGCATCGGCTTCTCGCGCAACCCGAGGGCGTCCATCGCGCCGCGGATCTCCCGGTGCTTCTCGGGCGGGGCGACGAAGAAGAGGAACCCGCCCCCGCCGGCGCCCATCAGCTTCCCGCCGAGGGCTCCGTGCTGCTTCGCAACCTCGTACCACCGGTCGATCGTCGGGCTCGAGACGCCGTCCGAGAGCTGGCGCTTCAGCTGCCAGTTCTCGTCCATGAGGCGACCGATCTCGGCGTAGTCGAGGCGCTCGATGGCGGACGCGGTCTCGAGCGCGAGGTCGCGCATGCGGCGGTACTCCGCGACGTGCGCCTCGACGCCGCTCGACTGCTTCGCGTGGATCGCGGTCGAGGAGCGCTCGACCCCCGTGAAGAACAGCAGCAGGTACCGGTTGAGCGCATCGAGCGCGTCGTGGTCCACGTTCAGGCTCTGGACGGAGACGGTGTCGTCGGCCTCGACCTTGATCAGGTTGAGGCCCCCGTAGGCGACCGTGTACTGGTCCTGGATCCCGCCCGGCTCCTGCAGGATCTCCCGCTCGATCCGGACCGCCTCGCGCGCCAGCTGGCGGGGGCCGACGCGGTCCCCCCGCCAGGCGTGGAGCGCGTTCAGCACGCCGACCGCGCAGCTGCTGCTGGAACCGATCCCCGTGCCCCGCGACGGCATCTGGGTGGCCGTGATCACCTGGATCCCGCTCGGGATCTGCAGGAGCCGCATCGCCTCGCGGATCGAGCTGTGGGCGATCTCGTCGATGCTCTGCCGGGCGTTCTCGGTGATCCGGTAGCTGACGCGGATCTCGGAGGGGACGAAATTCTCGCAGACCATGACGTAGATCCCCTTGTTGATCGACCCGGCGACGCAGGCCCCCGGACCGTGCCCGCGGTAGTACGCGGGAAGGTCGGTCCCCCCACCGGCGAACGTGACCCGGAACGGGGTCTTCGAAACGACCGACGACATCTCCGGCATGCGGACCTCCTGCGGACCGGCTCCCGAACGGCGGGCCCTCCGACCGGGCCGCCGGCGGGGCGAACCGGGCGCGGGGCATATAGCGAGGTCGGCCCACGGGCCGCCGGCGGGCGAAGAGGTATGAGAGCCGGGCGACTGCGCGACCCGTGGCGGCCGGTGCCCCCCCGAAGACGTTCATCTCGGACCTGCGCCCGGGGCGTGTCGCGACGATCGAGGGGACGGTCGCCCGCCTGGAGCCGACCCGCGAGGTCGAGCAGCGGACGGGCGGCCTGCAGCGCGTCCGGAACGCCGTCCTGAAGGACGGCACCGGGGAGATCGCCTTCGTCCTCTGGGGGTCGGAGGTCGACCTCGTGACCGAGGGCGACCGGGTCCGCGTCGTAGAGGGCTGGGTCAAGGAGTACAAGGGACGGCCCCAGATCTCGCTCGGCCGGATCGGCCGGCTCGAGAAACCGTAGCGACGGCCGGCCGCGCCGGGTCCCGCGAACGACCGCCTAGGCGCCGGGCTCCGGCTGCAACCAGTATTCGTTCCCGTCCGGATCGAGGAACTTCGCGACCCATCCCCACGGGAGCTTCCGGGGCCGCATCGAGAACTTGACCTTCCGCCGCTTCAGGCGCGCGCAGGCTCGCGCGAACGGCTCGTCCGTGAAGAGCAGGATCCCCGTGTTCCCGAGCTCGGACTTTGGGGGTTTCTTCCCCGCGCCGGCGACCTCGCAGAGATGGATCAGGAACCGGCTGCGCGGGCCGGCGATCGTCGTCCAATGTTCCGGATCGTCGTCCACCACGTGGAACCCCAGCACGTCCGTGTACCACTTCGCCGCCGCTTTGCGGTCGGAGACCGCGACCGCCACCGAGACCGCCCGCATCGCCATACGGGTGGGTCCACGCCGGACGGAAAGATAACGCCGCGAGCCGTCCTCGGCCCCGCGATGGTCGACCGGGCGGCGGCGTGGGAACAGTACTGGTCGGCCGCGACGGCGACGGCCGCCGACGGGCCGGGGGAGTTCACGCGGTGGTGCCTCCCCTGGCTCCGGCGGATCCGCGCCACCTCCGTCCTCGACCTCGGCTGCGGACCAGGGCGCGATCTCGCCTTCCTGGTCTCCCGGGGGTTCCGGGTCACCGGCGTCGATCTCTCGGCGGAGGCGGTGCGACGGGCGAGGCGCGGGCTCCGGGCGCTGCCGCCGGACGTGGCCCGACGGGGCCGCGTCCTCCGGAAGGATCTGCTCGACGCGCTGGCGTCGACTCCTCCCGGATCGATCGACGCGGTCCACGCCGCGACGACCTACCAGACCCTGACCGACCGGGAACTGCGTGCGGTGTTCGCGGGAGTCCGCCGGGCGCTCCGTCCGGGTGGGGTGCACCTCTGGTCCGTTCGGTCCGCGCGACATCCGGGTCGGACGTCGCCGGATCGAGTCGCCCCGAACCGGGGCGATGGCCGGTCCCGGGTTCCCCTCCGGTTCTTCCGGGCGCGCGAGGTCGACCGGCTCTCGGCGGCCGGCTTCGTCCGGTGGCGCCGCGATCGAGCGTCCGGGTTCCCCACCTTCTACGTCGCCGACCGGGCACCGAGGGAGGCCCGCTCCCCACGGCGCCGACCGGTCAGTGCCGCGCGGCTGCATTCGCGTCGAACGCGCGACGGAATGTGACCCGCTTGCGGGGCATCGTCGGCAAGCGGTCCGCGGTGGCGCGATCGACCCATCGAAACTCCGAGTGCTCGACCGGGTCGATCCGGACGTCGGTCGCTCGAGGACACTCCACGAGGTAGTCGCGTTCGTGGAGGAGCAGATAGTGGCGGGTCGGGGACCAGTAGTCGTGACTCCGGAACAACCGGGGCGCGCGGCCGGTCAGCCCGGTCTCCTCCCGGAGCTCCCGGAGGGCGGCCTCCCGAAACGCCTCGCCCCGCTCCACGACCCCACCCGGGAGCTCCCAGACCCCCGGCGCGAACGGCTCGCGGGGCGCCCGGCGAATCGCGAGGACCCGATCGCCCCGGAAGACGGCGCACGCGGCGATCCGCAGGTGGCGAATGGGGTGCCCCGGCATCACCGGCACGACCCGTCGGCGTACTTCCCCGTTCCCGGCGATCCGGACCCGTGCGAGCCGAGCGGATCGGGGCTCCGGGCTCGCGGACCCCTATAAATGCCCGGGCCGGTTTCGGGGGCCCCGAGGGGTTCCTTGACCCGTCCCGGTGGCGCGACCTCCGGATCGGCCCCGGCCGCGAACCTGGGGTCGACGTACGCGCCCCCGATCCTGGCCGAGGTCGACCAGCTCGTCGCCCAGGGAAAGACCGGGGAGGCGGTCCTGCTCGCCTACCCGACCGTGGTGGAGGACGTCCGACGGTCGTTCGGGCTCCGGCTGCCCCGGCAGTGGACGCACCGCGAATTCCTCCGGGAGCAACTGCGGGCCGACATGGGGTACATCACGCAACTCCTCCCCCGGCTCTACGCCCTCTACGAGCCCGTGCGCTACGGACCCCATCGCGAGGTCCCGGCGGCCCTCCTGCGCGACCTGCTCCGCGCCATCTACGCGGAGGCGCCGATGTACAACCTGTACCGGTACTCGACCGGTGCGCCGCGGGTCGGGCGCGCCGGCGACACCGGGCCCCCTCCCCGGAGCCGACCGACCGCCGGCGTGGTTCCCCCGTAGGAGGCGCGGAGTCGTGGTCTTCGGACTCACCGAGGCGGAGCTCGTTTCGGAGCTGTCGTACGCGGTCCCGCTCGTCCTCGTCGCGGCGACGATGGTCGGGGTCGCGTACTGGACCCATGCCCGGACCCGGTCGCTGCCGAAGGCATCGGCGTCGCCGCGACCGTCGTCCGGCCTCGAGCCGCCCGAGGCCGGCGCGTACCTGGCGCTGACCCAGGAACGATACGTCCCCGCGCTCAACCTCCTCGGCCGTCGACTCGCGATCGACCTGAAGGAGAAGTTCGGCCTCGACATCGGGGTGCGCCGCGGGCTCGACGTCGGCGAGCTGACCGTCCCGTTGCCCGAGTCGCTGACGATCCCGCAGCTCGTCGACGACCTGCTCGTGGCCTGGCGCGCCGCCGCGCGGGCGGAGACGCCGACGTGGACGAACCAGCAGGTGCCGTGGATCCTCCACCGTCGCCAGGCGCGGGCCCAGGAGGAGTTCGCCGCGATCGTCGCGGAGCTCGCGCTCGCGTTCCCGATCCTGGAGGGACGATGACCGGCGAGAGCGACGCCGTTCCCCCGCCCGGGGCCGTTCCGGCGCCCGCCCCGGGGAGCCCGGTCGAGATCCTGCAGCGCCTCACCGCGTCGATCGGACGGGAGGTGATCGGGACCGAGGAGATCGTCCACGCGCTCACCGTCGCCCTGGTCTCCGAGGGGCACGTCCTGCTCGAGGGGGTCCCGGGGCTCGCGAAGACGTATCTCGTCCGCACGTTCTCGAAGCGGCTCGGGCTCGGGTTCCGGCGGATCCAGTTCACGCCGGACATGTTGCCGACCGACATCCTCGGCTCGATGGTCGTCACCGGGGCCGAGCGGACGTTCGAGTTCCGCCCGGGGCCGATCTTCTCGAACGTGATCCTCGCCGACGAGATCAACCGCGCGCCGCCGAAGGTCCAGTCGGCCCTGCTCGAGGCGATGCAGGAGCGGCAGGTGACGATCGAGGGGACGAGCCACCCGCTGCCGCGCCCGTTCGTCGTCATCGCGACGCAGAACCCGATCGAGCAGGAGGGGACGTACCCGCTCCCCGAGGCGGAGCTCGATCGGTTCCTGTTCCGGTGGATCGTCCGGTACCCGAGCGCCGAGGACGAGGTCCAGATCCTCCGGACCCGCACCGCGGAGAGCGACGCACCGGGGCCGGGCGCGCCCGCGATCGGTCCGGCGGAGATCGACCGACTCGCGCAGCTCCACCAGCAGGTGTACCTGACCGACGACCTCTACCGGTACCTGGCCGCCGTCGTGCGTCGGACGCGCGAGGACCAGCGGCTCCTGCTCGGCGCCTCCCCGCGCGCGTCGGTCCAGTTCCTCCGCGCCGCGCGGGCGTCGGCGCTGCTCGACGGGCGGGACTTCGTCGTCCCCGACGACATCCGCGAACTCGCCTTCCCGGTCCTCAACCACCGGGTCATCGTCCGCCCCGAGGCGATGACCCCGACGACCGGGCTGACGGAGGCGGTCGGCGCGATCGCCCAGCTCGAGCGGATCCTCCAGGACGACCTCGACGCGGTCGAGGTCCCGCGCTAGGCGGCGCCCCATGGGCGACGGGAGCGGCACGCGCCTCACCTTCTCGCGCCGCGGGGGCGGCCTCCTGCTCGCGGGCTTCCTCGTGCTCCTCCTCGCCTTCTTCGCGGCGAACATCCTCCTGTTCGTCGTCGCCGTCTTCCTGCTCGGGTTCGTCCTCGCCGCGCTGCTCGCCTTCCTGCGCGCGACCCGCGGATTCGGCCCGGACGCGTTCGCCGCCGAGCGGCTCGAGTGCAGCTCGTTCGCGCGGGTCCGCGGCTCGGCGTTCCTCTCCGTGCGGATCGTCTCCCGCCTCCCCGGGAGCTTCTACGCCGAGGTGATCGACCGGCACCCGGACCGGCTCCGGGTGCTCGACGGGAGCCCGCACCTGCTGACCTGGTGGAGCGCGGGCGAGCCGCTCTCCCTGGCCTACGTCGTCGCGCCCCAGCTCCGGGGCGTCTTCGAGGTCGGGCCCACGGTCGTCGTCGCGCACGAGCCGTTCGGGCTCGCCTTCCGCGCCGTCCCGCTGCCGTCGTTCTGGCGGATCGAGGCGATCCCCCAGCCGCCGACCCTTCCGCTGGGGCACCCCGCGCGGATCTGGAACATGATCGTCGGACAGTCGGCGCTCGCGACGCGGGGCTCCGGGTCGGAGTTCCATGCGCTCCGGGAGTACCAGCCCGGCGACGAGCCTCGCCACATCGCGTGGACCCGCTCGGGACAAGGGACGCTCTACTCCCGCGAGTACGACCGGGAGAGCCAGCAGGACCTGGTGGTCCTGGTCGACGTCGGACGCCCGATGGCCGTCGGGATCGGGGAGGCGGAAGCGCTCGACCTCGCCGTCGACACCGCGGCGGACGTCCTCCGGGCGAGCTTCGACGAGGAGGGACGCAGCGGCGTACTCCTCTTCGGACCGGAGGTCGACCGGTTCGTGCCGGCGGGCCGGGGCTCCGACCACGAGTTCTCCGTCTTCCGCGCGCTCGCGGGCGCGCAGGTCCGCTCCGAGGCGTCGTCGTTCGCGGGGGCGCTCGAGTACCTGCTCCCCCGCCTGAAGCGGCCGACGCACCTCGTCGCGTTCACCTCCGCCGACGGCGACGGCGCGCGCATCGCCGCGGCGTGCGCCGCCCTCCGCCGCGCCGGCCACCGGCTGCACCTGCTCCTGCCCGACGTCCGGGAGATGTACCCGCCCGTCGCGGTGGAGGGTTCGCCCCGGTCGACCGACGCGTTCCGCCTCCTCCTCGAGCCCGAGGTGGGCCGCACGCAGCGGGCCGTCCGGACGCTCGAAGGGGCCGGCGCGGCGGTCGGGTTCTTCGGACGGCGGGGCGCGATGGGCGCGGTGATCGCGCTCTACCGGCGCCGGACGACCCCGGGGGTCGCCGCATGAACGCCCGATGGGTCGCCGGTGGGCTCCTCCTCCTCCCGCTCCTCTACGTCACCGCGGTCGTGCTCCCGCCCGTCGCGGACGGGGAGGCGGCGGTGGGCGCGGCGTTCGTCGTCGGGCTGGCCGTCGGGGCGCTCTCGCTCGTCCGGAGCGAGCGGGTGCGGGCGGCCGGCGTCGGCCTCGCGGCCGTCCTGGGCCTCACGATCGTCGTCGCGGCGATCGACCGGTCGGTCGCCGTCGCGGTCCCGCTCGGCCTGGTCGCGGGGACCCT
>JASHWW010000072.1 GCA_030043855.1 Thermoplasmata archaeon | reverse complement strand
CTGGGGTGGATGCGAACCAGACGCTGGATCCGCGTGCTCCGACCCGTCCGGTGGGCGACATCGGTCAGGATCAGCGCGTCCGCGGTGATCGGAAGGACCGAGCGCGTGGACGTGTCGACCAACAGTGGGGCATCTCCTGGGCCGAAATCGGTGCACCACTCGAACGCGCGTCGAGCGGATACGCGGAACGGCTGACGAAACTCGTATTGCAACGACACCGTGGGCATGGGTTCCACCGGCCCCACGTAGGCATCCGAACGATAAGTCTCGTCCCGTCGGCCCGGGCGGGCACGCGTCGACTCCCGGGTAGATTCAAGGCAACGTTTTTCCACGCTACTCTATATCCCCAAAAAGGTCCGTGGGCGCATCCTCCCTCTCGTCCATGGCACATTCGTCGAGTGGCGGGTCGTCGGCCGGAGGATCCAGCTCGACCTCCCGTTCGGACGAGTGGTCTGCCGCGCGCTCCAACGTCGAGAGGTTCGACGGATACCTCAACGATCTCCGGAAGTACGGCTTCGGCCTCGTGACCACGCTGCTCACGGTAACCGGGTACCTGAGCTCGAGTCCCTCGACGTCGCTACCGGACGCGACGCGACTCGCCGTCGGCGGCGCGATCCTGGTCCTTGTGATTGCGCTGGCCTTCCTCGATGGACAGTATCGGTCGCTCCAGCGCGGCGCTACGATTCGTGCGCGGATCTTGGAGAAGTATCTCAATCTCGACCTGACGGGGTCGATGGCCCAATTCGCCCGATTGGGTCAGTTCTCCATCTCGTATCCGCTGGTGTACGAACTGACCGCCGCCGCGGTCTATGTGGTCGGGGTCGGGGTCCTGTGGGGCGCCTGGCTCTTCGAGCTCGTGTGGATCCCCGTCTTCCTCGTCGCCGCCGCGCTCGTCGCGATGCTGGGGGACGACCCTCAGGTCGGGACCGTAGATTGGTCGGTCGACGCCAAGATTGTGCCCATCGGGCAACCCGTCCGAATCACGTTCACGAATCTGCAGGAGCTCGACGGTACGAAGTGGCTGTGGGCGGGAGGGCGAATTCAGGCCGTGGACGCCGGCTACTCGCTGTTGCTCCGCGAGCGGAAGATGCGACCTCTGTTCATGCGAGACATGAGCTGGTTGTGGCGCACCGACGACCCGAACGTCTTCCCCGGACTCTACAAGGTCCTTGGGTTCTGGTACCTTCCGCCCGAGTCTCCGGTCCACCCTGAGTCGTCGCAGTTGCCCGGTTCCAGTCGACTCGGCGCCCTCCGAGAGCACGAGGATTCCCGCTACATCGGGTCGGGCGACGAAGAGGAACGGGGGCAACTCATCCATCCGCCCGAGTACATCCAGCACGTCTTCGAGATCAAGGTGCAGCTGGTCGGGCCGAGCCCTCTTCCCACGCCAAGCACGCCGCCCAGCGACTCGAATCGCGACGCGATTTCGCCTTCGAATCCCTGAAGGTCGTCCCGTTGGGGCCCGCTCGGCAGTCGGTGCCACCCCGTCAGCGCGACGGGCGGCGGGCCACCACGACCATCCGGTTCGAATCGAGATTCGCCGGTCCCGGATTCGCCAAGCCGCCGTAGGAACGCACGTACTCCCATCCGGCGCGTTCGAACAGAGATTTGAGTTCGTGGAGGGAATACAGCCGGACACTTACCTCGACCTCGAGCAGCTTCTTCCGCCGCTGCCCGGACCCCCGATAGTAGGTCCAATCGGCTTCCGATACGGATCGCTCGAGATCGAAACGTCGGACCTCGTGGATCTCGAGATCCCCGCCGGAACCCATCACGCCGGTGGCCCGGAAGTTCCGCATGATCCAATCCCGGTTGCTCATCTCCATCACAAAGACACCCCCGGGTCGAACGACTCTCCGGACTGCGGTGAGGGTCGTGAGGTCCCCCTCCTCTCCGTAGTGTCCCATCGAAGTGAAGATCGACATCGCGGCGTCGAACGGCGGCTCGCGAGCGAGATGGAGCGTGCGGTCGATCCGACGATAGTCCGACCGGTAGAAGTGGATCCGGTCGCGTCCCAGGCCGGACTCCTCCGCATACCTCCGCGCCCGTTGGAGATAGAGGGGGGAGAAGTCGCAACCGACCGCCCGGTAGCCCGAGACGGCCAAGGGTACGATGTGGCGACCGATCCCGCAGGCAATGTCGAGCACCCGGCCGCGGGCGGGCACTCCCGACCGCGAAAGGATCCGACGAATATGTTGGGCCTCGATCTTGCCGCCCGGTTTTGCCCCCTCGAGAATCTCCGCGTACAACGCGCCGTGGGTACGGAAGACCGTCGAGGTCCAGTACTCCCGCATCCTCGACACGGACCTCCGTAGCCGATCAGGGGGGTGACGATTGCGGTCGCGCGACCACGCACGACTGGCCGCTCCTCAACGGCGGCGGGGGCCGGGCTTCGCGGGAAGGGTCGTGACGTACGCGATCGAACGTTCCAGCCACTTCGAGCTCAACTTGGGGGAATCTAGAATCGAGTCCGGCAGCACGATGTACTGTCGCATCGGTCGGCCGGCCATCGGTTCGAACGGTCGTGCCCCGGGGATTCGAGCGGCGGTAGGCACGTCGGCCTCGCTCAGTCGTACGAAGAACTGGGACCCGAAGGTGCCTACGCACAAGTTGCCGTTCACGAAACCCGCGGGATAGCCGAACATCTTCCGGATTTCGACGCGGGGGTCATCTCCGACCAGCGCGGTGAGACGGGCACCGACATCCGCGGAGGGCTTGGGCATCCTCACGGAACCTCCTCGGGCGAAGCGGGACTCGATCGGGCGTGGATCTCCTAGAGGCCGGCCCGGCTTCGAGCCTCATTCCAGCGGGCCGAATCGACCTTGGCCGCTCCGAGGTCTGCCACCGCCTTCACAACCGGCGGAGGGGCGCCTCGTTGCAAGGCCCCCATAAACTCGGCGAGCTCGGTCACGTTCATCGCCGGGAGCATCCAACTGAGGAGTGCCATCATTCGATCCGGGGGGAACGAACGGACGATAGCGCCCTGCCAAGCCCCCTGCTCGGCGTCGGTAAATCCATCGCGGAGGAGGGGAACCAGCTCCACTTCCTCTCGGTTCATGTGCGCGAGATACGCGACGAGCAGATCGTTCACTTTCTGGTTGAGAGCGGTGCCCGCGGAGATCCGTTCGGAAGCGCCCGAAAGTTCGAGCAAGGCGTGCGTATCGTTGGCGATCTCGACCTCGCGGCGAGAAAGGTCGTGGTGCTCTTCGATCAAGATGGGGATTAGGCCGTTGCCCACCTTCTGGGCCGGCGGAAAGATGTGAGCCTCCTCCTCCACCGCATGGAAGGCGAGGCCACAGAGAACACAGCCGGCGGATTGGGCGACCTGAAAGTCGTTCTCGAGGTCCCGGGCCAGGGTCTTCGTTGCGCCCAAGTCGGCGAAATCGTGGGCCTGAAGGCGGTCCGACAGGTCGTACAACATCGCGCGTAGTCCCTTGTGGACGGGCGTGAACAAATCCGCGGTCCCGGTCATTCGGAGTCTCCCCTCGCATGTCGGGAATCGCGGTGCCTATATCACAGCGGACCGGGCGTGCAACTCCGGCAGTTCCTCGCTTCTGCCCCCGCCGCGAG
>JASHWW010000071.1 GCA_030043855.1 Thermoplasmata archaeon | reverse complement strand
ACGTGAGCGGCGACGGGTCGCCGGCGCCGCGGCGGCCGGTCCGGCGCGGGGAGGGCGAAGTGACCCAGTGGCCCCGCGGTCTCGTCGAGTACACGCCGAGCGGGATCGCCGACGCGACGCCGGACCCCGAGGAGGATCGCCTGCTGCAGCGGGCGAACCTCGCGGGTCGGCTCTTGACCTTGCTCGCCGGCCAGGGCCGCCGGGTCGACGCCGAGGTCGAGGAACTGCGGGCCATCGACGCGCTCCGGCAGGCGGGCGACCGGAGCGCGGCGACCGCCCGGCTCGACCGGTTGCTCGCCGCGATCGATGCGGCGTCGTCCGGCCTCCCGCCACCTTAAGGGACCCCCCCGCGTCCCCTTCGCCCGATGCCGCATCCTCGGTTCGGAACGTTCTCGATCGTCGCCCACGACCGCGAGCTCGGGGCGTGGGGCGTGGCGGTCCAGTCGCGGTTCATCTCGGTCGGCTCCGTCGTGCCGTTCGCCGAGGCCGGGGTCGGGGCGGTCGCCACCCAGGCGCTCGCGAACTTCGAGTACGGGCACGACGCGCTCGCGCTGCTCCGCCAGGGGACCGCGGCGTCGGACGTCGTGCGCAAGCTCACCGCCGCCGACGCGGGCCGCGACGAGCGGCAGCTGGGCGTCGTGGACGCGAAGGGCCGGGCCGCGTCGTTCACCGGTGCGAAGTGCATGGAGTGGGCCGGGCACGAGGTCGGGGACGGCTTCGCCTGCCAGGGGAACATCCTGTTCGGTCCCGGGGTCGTCCGCGCGATGGCCCGGACGTACGAGGCGACGCCCGGGGACATCCTCGACCGGCTCCTCGCCGCGCTCGCGGCGGGCCAGCGCGAGGGCGGGGACAAGCGGGGAATGCAGTCGGCCGCGCTCTACGTTGCCCGCGCCGGCGCGGGGTATGGCGGCAGCGACCGCTGGGTCGACCTCCGCGTCGACGACCACGTCTCGCCGATCGAGGAGCTCCGGCGCATCTTCCGTCTCTACGACCTCACGATGCTCTCCCGCGAGGACCCGGCGACGGTGCTCCCGATCTCCGGCGAGACCGCGGTCGCGCTCCAGCACGACCTGCACGTCCTGGGCTACTACACGGGCCGACTCACCGGCGCGTGGGACGACGCCGGGCGGGCCGCGTTCTCCCGGTTCATCGGCGAGCACAACTTCGAGAACAAGCAGCGGGACGACGACACGGTCTGGCCGTCCGTCCTCGAGTACCTCAAGCAGCAGGCGGCGGCCGAGACGGCGCGCCGGACCCGGACGGCGCCGATCGTGCCCGGGGCGCTCGACCGCGGCCCCGGTGCGGCCCCGCCGGGAGGTGGAGCATCCCCGACGCAGCCGCCCCGCTCGACGTCGAAGTGACGGTCTCCGTCCGCCGCGAGTGCGCCACGCCGGCGGGGGCCGCCGCCCTGCTCCGGGCGGTGGCGGCCGACACGCCGGAGTTCGTCACCCTCCGGATCGACGGGAACGCGCTGACGATCGAGCTGACGGCCCGTACTCCCGGGAGCGCCCGCGCGACCCTGGAGGACCTGATGGCGTGCCTCGCCGCGGCCGACCGCCTCGCCTCGTCCGAGGGGGCGTCAGCGACCGAGGGCGGCCGCGATCGGTCCGACGAGGGCGGGTAGCACCGCGTCGATCTCTCCGACGATCCCGACGTCCACGTCCTGGAAAACGGGGGCCGCCGGGTCCCGGTTGACGGCGAGGACGGCGCCGGCGCGACGCCATCCGACCGCGTGGTTCACGGACCCGGAGACGCCGAGCAGGATCGCGAGCCGCGGCGCCAGCAGATGGCCGGTGAGTCCTACCTGACGCTGGCGGGGCACCCATCCCGCATCCACCACGCGGCGAGTCGCCGCGAGGCCCGCACCCCAACGACGGAGGGTCGGGGCGAGGCGCGCGATCCCGTCCGGCCCGCCGACCCCCATTCCGACGGCGACGATCACGTCGAACGCGTCGAGCTCCGGCACGTCCCCGACCTCTCGACCGGACCCACGGGGGGTCCGGCGGGAGGGCCGTCGGGTCGGCTCGAGCGTGTGCCATACGAATCCCGTCCGATCCGGCGTCGGAGGGGGAACGGCGAAGACGCCCGGACGCGCCGTCGCGACCGACGGCCGCGTCCGACTCCGGATCGTGGCGACCGTCCGACCGCCGAACGACGGCTTTGTCCACACGATCGTGCCGTCGACATCGAGGTGCAGTCCGATGGCGTCCCCGGTCAATCCGAGCGCGTTCCGTGCCGCCAACGCCCCCGCGACCTCGCGGCCGAACGGGTCGGCGGCCAGGATCAGGCCCGCGAGACGCGGGCGCTCCCGAAGGAGACCTTCCAGAGCGGCCACGGCTCGATCGGGGTCGACCCTCGGCTCCGCGGACTCGTCGAGGTACCCGGCCCGCGCCCCGGCGCCGGCGAGCCGGAACCGGTCGGCCTCCGTGGGCGGTGCCCCGACCCAGACGACCGACGCCCAATGCCCCGGCAGGGCGCGGCGGACCTCGGCGACCGCCCCGACCGTGCCGCCGAGGAGCGTTCCGTCCGGTCCCGTGACCAGCACGGCGACCTCGGATCCGTCCGTGACCTCCCCGGGCACCGGCGGCAGGGGAGGAACCGGCACGCGAGCCCGAAGGCGGGGCGCGAGGGCGCGGACCGCACGCTCGACACGCGTCGAGATCTCGCCGTCCGCGACGACGACCGGGGTCCGCGCGACCGCGGCCTCCTGCACGGCCACGACGATCGTCGGCGAACCCCGGAGACCGACCGCCTCGACCGGTACGCCGAGCTGCTCCGCCGACCACCGGTCGATCGCGGCGTCCGCAACGCCCGCCAGGGCCGCCGGATCGGGCCGCAACGGCTTCGCGATCTTCTCGCCGACGGAGACGACCGCCGGCAGGGGCAGATGCCAGCCCGCCCAACCGTCCGCGGTGTCGCAGACGACCTCGATCCCCGACCGCGCGGGATCCCACTCGAGCGAGCGGGCGACCGTGGCGACCGGCCAACCGAGCAGCGCCGCGAGCTCCGGACCGACTTGGCCCGTCTCGCTATCGGTCGTCCAGGCCCCGACGAGCACCACCTGCGGGTCGACCGCGCGCACCACGCCGGCCAAGGCGCGGGACGTCGCGAGCGTATCCGAGCCGGCGAACGCCGGATCGGTGACGAGGATCGCCCGGTCGGCTCCCACGGCCATCGCCTCGCGGAGCGGGCCGACCGCGGCCGGGGGTCCGAGCGAGGCGACGAGCACGCGATCTCCGTCTCGGCGGAGGTCGATCCCGACCCGCAGCGCGCGCTGGTCGAACGGGTTCAGGAACAGCTCCGCGACGCTCCGGTCGACGGTGCGCCGCACCGGGTCGAAGACGAGCCGGTCGAGCGCCGGGACCGCCTTCGCGAGGACGAGGATCCGCATCCGGGCGCCGCCCGCGGACGGCGGCGCGGGGGGATAAGTAGGCCGGGCCGCTCGCCGGCGCGTGGACGACCGGACGGGCGAGCCGCCCCTGCCGCCTCGGTCCCCGGCCTCGACCGGGGCGTACGTCCTCGGAGTCGCGATCACCGTCGTCGCGATCCTGAGCCAGTACTTCGTACCGGTCGAGTGGCCCGCGACGCTCGTCGTGTACGGGAACCTGCCGGGCGACCTGTTCGTCGTCTACGGGATCCCGATCCTCACCTTCTCGATCCTGCTGGGTCCCGCGTCCCTGCGTGCGTGGCGGGACCGGATGGGCCGGGCGACCTGGGAGGGACTGCGCTGGTACGGCGCCCTGTCGCTCCTCGCCCTCGGCATCGTCATCGCGCTCGCGGTCGTCTACGAGCTGGTCGACCCGGCGGCCCTCCAGCTCCTCGGGAAGCCGAACCCGGCGCTGGAGCAGGCACGCGGCGACCCGTGGTTCTTCGTCGGGTTCTCGTTCGTCGTCGGGGCGGTCGAGGAGACGATCTTCCGGGGGTGGATCTTCGGCTACTGGGCGAGCCGTTCGAAATCGTGGATCGGTCCGGCCGCCTGGACGAGCGCGATCTTCGCGGGGGTCCACCTGTACTACGGTCTGACCTACGGACCGGCGTCCCCGCTGATCTTCCCGACGTTGTTCCTGATCGGCTTCGGATTCGCGGCCACGTACCGACTCTCGGGCGGCAACCTGGTCGTCGTGGCCCTGCTGCACGGCGAGAACGACGCGAGCGCGTACCTCACCCTCGTCGTGGGGGAGGTCGGGGTGGCGATCCATTACCTGGTGATCCTCGCCGGGGGCCTCGTCGCCCTGATCCACTACCTGCGCGCGGAGAATCACCCACCCGGGACGGCGACCCGCACGAGCGGGTCCCCGTAGTACTCCCGCCGACGGTCAGGTCACCGGATCCCGGATCAGTTCGACCCAGACGCCGTCCGGTCCTTCCCAGTACTCCAACTCCACGCGGCCCCGGTAGCGGATCTGGTGGACCCGATGGGCCCCCGCGGCCCGCAGACGGCGGCCGGCCGCGGGGAGGCTGTGCACCCGGACCCCGAGGTGGTCGAGCCCCTCGCCGGCGCGGAACTCGACGGCGTACGGCGACCCGGGCGGGTACCAGTTGAGCTCGAGGCGCTGATGCGACGTCGGGTCCTCCAGGAGGACCCAGACCCCGCCGTGGGCCATCGTCCCGCGACGGATCTCGCGAAGCCCGAGCGCGCTCTCGAAGAACCGGACGGATCGGGCCAGTCGCGTCACGCGGAGGCCGGCGTAGTCGAGGTGCATCGTCCGGCGAGCGGCCACCCCGATATAGCCCCCCGGCGAGCGGTCGGCGGCTCCGTCACCATCAAAAGCGGGAGCCGGCCTGCCCGGACGATGCTCCCGGACGACGCGACGGTGCGCTCACTGTTGACCCGGGCCCGCACGATCGCGGTCGTGGGCCTCTCGGAGAAGCCGGCGCGGGACTCGCACGCGATCGCGCGATATCTCCAGGCCCAGGGGTACCGTGTCGTCCCCGTCAACCCGAACGTGCGCGAGGTGCTCGGCGAGCCGGCGTACCCCGCGCTCGGGGACGTACCCGACGACGTCCGGATCGACCTCGTCGACGTCTTCCGTCGCAGCGCGGAGGTCCCCCCGATTGTCGCCGCCGCGATCGACCGGCACGTTCCCGCGCTCTGGATGCAACTCGGCGTCGTCCACCCCGCGGCGGCCGCCGCGGCCGCGGCCGCCGGGATCACGACGATCGAGGACGAGTGCATCATGGTGCAGCACCGGCGGCTGCGGATCCCGCCGATCGCGAGGAACTGATGTCGGCGGCGGCCGTGACGCCGGCGACGCCCGCCGGCGCGGCGCCTCCCCCGTCCTCTCGCCCCGCGCGCACGGGAGCGATCCGAGACGAGGGCGCGGCCCGCCATCCGTCGATCGTCGCCGAGCGGTGGACCGCGCGGGGAATCGTGAAGGTCGTCGGCGACGCCGACGTCGGACGCGCCGACCTCGACGGGCAGGTCGCGATCGGCGGGACATTGACCGCCGATGCCGTGCAATTGCGGGGGTCCGCCGTTCTGAGCGGGGCCGCGGCCGTGACCGGGGCGCTCACGCTCGCGGGCGAGCTGCGGGCGGGCGCCGCGCTCCGGGCGGGCGACGCGCGGCTCGACGGACAGTGCCAGACGGTCGGGCCCGTCCAGGTCGAGCGACTCCTCTCCGTGCGCGGTGCGCTGCGTGCTCCGTCGGTCGCCGCCGGGGAGTTCCACCTGGACGGCGCCGCCGAGATCCCGGGCGACGTGCGGGCCCTGCTCGTCGACGCCCGTTTTCGGGCTCGATCGCAGATCGGGTCGGTGGCGGCCCGGACCGTCCGACTGACCGGACATCCTCCGAATCTGATCGAGAAAGTCCTCGGCCGGCACCTGGCGGTGTCGGTCGGCAGCGTCTCCGCCGACCGCGCCGAGATCGTCGGCGTCGACGTCGAACTCGTGGAGGCGAAGGAGATCGTCCTCGGCCGCGACGCGCAGGTGACCGCGGTGGAGGGGACGATCGTCCGGCGCCACCCCTCCGCGCGCGTCGGCCCCCGGTCGAAGAGTCCGCCGCCGTACGGTCTGCGGCGGTAGCGCCGGACGCGGAGTTTTATCCCCCGTCCCGCGTCGCGGGTCGACCGTGGCCGCCGAGGAAGGAGAGCCGGGCACGCCGTCGGGCGCGAGCCGACAGGCCCGCGTGCTCGCCTACTGGGAGGCGACGGGGGTCCCGGGTCGCTCCGTGGCGGGTGCGTCGGACGGGGCGACGTTCCGGTTCACCGAGGGACCGCCGACGGCGAACGGCGCGCCCCACATGGGGCACCTGATCTCGCGGCTGCTCAAGGATACCGAACTTCGCTACCACCGGATGCGCGGCGAGCGGATCGTCAGCTCGATCGCCGGGTGGGATTGTCACGGGCTCCCGGTCGAGCTCGAGATCGAGAAGCGGCTCGGGGTCAAGTCGAAGAAGGAGATCGAAGCGTACGGCGTCGACCGGTTCTGCGACGCCTGCCGGGCCTCGGTGCTCGAGGTCGCCGCGGTCTGGCGGGAGATGAGCCGACGGCTCGGCTACTGGCTCGATTACGACCACGCCTACCGGACCATGGACGCGCCGTACATCGAGAGCGTCTGGTGGTCGCTGAAGACGCTGTTCGACCGCGGACTGCTCGAGAAGGGCCACTACGTCCTTCCGTACTGCCCGCGGTGCGAGACGCCGCTCTCCTCGCACGAGGTGGCTCAGGGATACCGCGAGGCGACCGACCCGTCGGTCACCGTCCGGTTCACGCTCGCGGATCCGAATCCCCGCCGCCGCGAGCTCCTGGTGTGGACGACGACGCCGTGGACGCTCCCGGCCAACCTGCTGGTCGCGGCGAAGGCCGACGTCGAGTACGCGGTGGTCCGGTCGGAGGACGGCGGCGAGCTGGTGCTCGCGTCGGCCGCCGTGCCCCGGTACTTCCCCGGCGGCGCCGACGTCGTGGAGCGACTCCCCGGGCGCGCGCTGGCAGGGCTCGAGTACCGCCCGCCGTTCGACACCCCGGGGCCCGGACCCGGACGGTACCGGATCGTCCTGGACGACTTCGTCACGACGGAGGACGGGACCGGCTTCGTCCACGTTGCGCCGAGCTTCGGGCCGGACGATCAGCGGATCGGGGCGCGCGAGAAGGTCGGGGTTTACGACCCGCTCGACAGCCGCGGCGTCTTCACCGACCGCGTGCCGCTGGTGCAGGGGAAATCGTTCAAGGTCGCGGACCCGATCCTGCTGCGCGACCTGACCGAGCGGGGTCGTGTGTTCCATGCGGCCACCCTCCGGCACACCTACCCGTTCTGCTGGCGGTGCGACACGCCGCTCCTCTACCGGGCGATCGACTCCTGGTTCGTCCGGACCTCCCGGGCGACCGATCGGCTCGTCCGGAACAACGCGACCGTCCACTGGGTGCCCGAGCACCTGCGGGACGGCCGGTTCGGGAACTTCCTGACGGAAGCGAAGGACTGGGCGCTCTCCCGGAACCGGTACTGGGGCACCCCGCTCCCGATCTGGATCTGCGCGGCCGGACACGCCACGTGCGTGGGAAGCTTCGCGGAGCTCGCCGAGCGGGCGGGAGCTCCGCTCCCCACCCCGTTCGACCCGCATCGGGTCACCGTCGACCGGATGGTCCTCCGGTGCGCCACGTGCGGCGGGGAGGCGACGCGGGAGCCGTACACGATCGACGGCTGGTACGACAGCGGCTGCGCTCCGTTCGCGGGGTTCCACTACCCGTTCGATCCCGGCCCGTTCGACCCGACCCAACCGCTCGACTACATCGCGGAAGGGCTCGACCAGACCCGCGGCTGGTTCTACTCGCTGCTGGTGATCGCCACCCTCCTGTTCGACCGTCCCGCCTACCGGACCTGCCTCGTCAACGGGATGGTGCTGGACGAGGGCGGCCACAAGATGTCGAAGTCGAAGGGGAACGTCCTCGACCCGATGGCGACCCTCGAGAAGTTCGGGGGCGACGCGGTCCGGTGGACGTTCCTCGCCGTCGACTGGACGGAGCCGATGCGGATCGGCGACGTCACGATCCAGCGGACGGCGGCCCGCACGCTCGGGACGCTCGCGAACGTCGTCGCGTTCCATCTCGCCAACGCCCGCGCGGACGACCTGCCGGCCGCGCCCGACCGCCCGATCGCCGCGTCCGCCCTCGACCGATGGATCCTCTCCCGGCTGGAGACGACCCGCCGCGAGGCCGAGGCCGGGTTCTCCGCCGCGGACCTCCGTCGGGCCGCCGAGGCGGTCCGTGGCTTCGTCGACGACCTCTCCACGTGGTACGTCCGTCGCTCGCGTCCCCGCTTCTGGTCGGAGACCGGGGGCGAGGACCGGCGCGCCGCCCACGCGACGCTCTCGTACGCCCTGCTCGGCCTCGCCCGGACGGCGGCGCCGATGCTCCCGTTCACCGCCGAGTGGGTCCATCAGGAGGTCGGCGGGCACGCCTACCGCGACGCGGTCGGTTCGGTCCACCTGGCCGGGTGGCCCGGCCCGCTCGCGGACCGGGACCCGTCGCTCGAAGCCGCGATGGCGGAGGTACGGGAGCTGGTCGAGGTCGGCCGGGAGCTTCGGCAACGCGCGGGCGTGAAGTCGCGGATCCCGCTCCCCGAGCTCGTCGTCTTCGCCCCGGGACCGGGCGGTCTCGCGGCCCTCGGGGCGGAAGGGGAGGCGCTCGTCGCCGAGGAGCTCAACGTCCGGCGGATCGCCCGCGTCCCGGCGGAGGACCGCTCCCGCTACGGGGACGAGGAGTGGGCGGTCCGCGAGGTCGACGGACGGCCGGTCGCGGCCCTGACCCGCCACCCGCCCGAGGAGCTTCGGGACGAGGGGATGGTCCGGGAGGTCGCGCGCCGGCTGCAGCAGACCCGCAAGGACCTGCACCTGCAGTACACCGACCGCGTGGCCGTGCGGCTGGGGGCGACGGGCCGCCTGCTCGCCGCGCTGCGAAGCCACGGCACCGAGCTCGCCCGCGACCTCCTCGCCGACCCCCTCGAGCTCGTGGAGGGGTCCCTCGGGTCGCTCCCCGACGTGCGCCGCTGGGAGCTCGACGGAACTAGCTTCGAGGCGGTCGTCGCCCCGCGGACGGACTGACCGCGAGCGATTCGCGTTCGACGTCGCCGCCCGGCGTGCGCTCGCGGAAGACGTCCGCGCCGAACCGCAGCACCCGGATCGTCGGGTCCCGCCATGCCCCCGACGGAAGGCCGGCCTTCTCGCACGTCGCCGCCAGGAACGTGAGCGAATCCCACCGTTCCTCGACCGCGACCTGCGGGAGGAGGAGGCCGCTGGTCCCGCGTCCCTCCACGATCAGCCCGTCCCGCCCGACCACGACCTCGGTCGGTCCGGGCCGCGCGATCGGTTCGGGCGGGGTCAGGACCGAGACGTCGACCGTGAGGGAGCCGAGGTCCGCCGCGCGGATCGGGCGGAAGCGCGGGTCCTCCGTCGCGGCGGCGACGGCCGCCTCGGCGATCGCGCGTCCGAGCGGGAGGACGGGTCGGGGGAACCCGATGCACCCGCGGAGCTCCCCGGACGGGTGCCGCTTCCACGTGACGAACGTCCCGCGTCGCTCGGCGAAGACCGGAGGCAACGCGGCGGCGTCGTCGGCCCCGTCCGCGGCGAGCGGCGGGGCGGCCAGCGCGCGTTCGACCGACCGGCGGGCCCACCGTACGGCCCGCCGACCGTCCTCGTCCGCGAACACGGCCCCCCCGACACCGGCCGGCGGCAAATCGGCTTCGCGCGGCCGCCCTCGCAGCTTTTATAGGGAGGGCCGCGTCCCCGCCTCCCCATGCCGTTTCCCGAGGCCGTCGAGCGCCTTCTGAACAAGAAGGTCTGCATGAACTGCTCGGCGCGGAACCCGCCGCGCGCGGTGCAGTGCCGGCGGTGCGGCTACAAGGGGCTCCGCGTGAAGTCGCGGGAACGCTCCGGCAAGACCCAGTAGGGCCCGCTACGGCGAGAGGCCCCGATCGTCCTTCCGGACGAACGGCGCGAGTGTGCCCCGCCGGTGCTCCCGGGCGACGTCGAGGCGCTTGTCGACCAGGTAGAACATGTTCCGGAGCCCGTCCCGCCAGCTGGAGAGCTTCGGCGGTCCCCACCGCTCCCCGTACCGGATCGGGACCTCGATCACGCGCAGGCCCCGCAGGATCGCCTCGACCTTGAACTCCTCGCTGAACGACATCCCGTCCTGGGTGAGGTGGACCCGGTCGAGGACGGAGCGGCGGAAGACCCAGAAGCCGCTCTGGCTGTCCTCCAGCCGGCCGCCGGGGAGTTCCTTCAGCCAGGCGTGGTAGGCGATCCCGAGCAGGAGATTGAGCATCCGGTTGCCGATCCGGTGCTCGGTCGTCATCGCCTTCCGGTCGAGGTACGCCATCCGGTTCCCCGTCAGGAAGTCGATCTGCTCGTCGAGCAGGCGCTTCACCAGGCCGGGGACCGTCTCGACCGGATACGTCGCGTCCCCGTCGGCCGTCGCGACGACGTCCCCCTTCGCCTCGGCGAAGCCGGTCTTGTACGCCCGGCCGTACCCGCGCCGGCGCTCGATGATGACGCGCGCCCCCTCCTCGGCGGCGATCGCGGCCGTCCCGTCGATCGACGCCCCATCGACCACCAGGATCTCCCACTCGAGCGGGTCGCCCGCGAAGATTGTCCGGTTCGCCTCGGTCGCCGCGCCCCGGAAGAGGCGCAGGACGTGGCGGATCGAGGACGCCTCGTTGAGCGTCGGGATCACGAGGGAGGCCTTCATCGTCCGGACGACGAGCGCGCCGGCCGCTTAAACCCCTCCGGACCCTCGGCGACCCCACGACGGCCCGTCGCGGCGGGAAGCCGCCCGCCCGCCGGTGGGGTCGGTTCCCGACGACGGCCGACGTCGGCATCTGGGCGACGGGGCCGACGCCCGGGGCGATGCTCGAGGCGCTCGGGCTCGGGCTCTACGGGCTCGTCACCGACCGGACGAAGGTCCGGCCCCGGGAGGTCCGGACCGTGAGCGCGAGCGCATCGGACCCCGCGTCGCTCGCGGTCGCCTTCCTCAACCAGCTGATCCTGGCGAGCGCCGAGGACGGCTTCCTCGGGCGGACGATCGTCGCCCGGACGATCGGCCACCCGCCGACGGCGGTGCTCGCCGAGGTCGCCGGGGAGCCGTTCGATGCGGCGCGGCATACCTCCGGGGTCGAGGTGAAGGCCGCGACCCTCCACGACGCCGTGTTCGACGCCGCCCGCGGGCGAGCCCGGGTGATCGTCGATATCTAGCCGGGCCTCACGGCATCCGGTCGACGATCGCGCGGAGCGCGGCGCCCGGTTCGGGGACCCGACCGGCCTTCGCGAGGATCCGCTCGAGGGCCGCGAACGTCACCAGGAGGTCCGGCCAGTCGGCGATCCCCATGTGGCCGATCCGGAAAATCTTCCCGGTGAGCGCCCCCTGACCGCCCTGGACGAGGACGTTGTACTGCTGCTGGAGGACCTTGCGCAGCTCGGGGTCCCCCATCCCCTCGGGGTTCTTTACCGCCGTGACGGTGTCGGACGGGGAGGTCGGATCGGGGAAGAGCTCGAGCCCGAGCGCGGCGATCGCGGCCCGGCTCGCCTCCGCGAGACGGTGCGTCCGCTCGAGCCGCCCGGCGAGCGTCTCCTCCTGGAGGATCTTCAGGGCCTCGCGGAGCGCGAGGAACAGCGGCACGGCCGGCGTCCACGGCGTGTCGTTCTTCTCGAGGGACTTCAGGTGCGCCCCGAGATCGAGGTAGAACGTCCCGGGATGGAGGGCGGCGACCGCCCGGTCGGAGAGGTGGACGAGCGCGAGCCCGGCGGGCGCGGCGAGCCCTTTCTGGCTGCCCGCGACGACGGCGTCGATCCCCCACGACTCGATCGGCTCGGGGATCCCGGCGACCGCGCTGATCCCGTCGACGAGGAAGAGGGCGCCGGACGCCTGGATCGCCGGGACGAGCGGCGCGAGGTCGTTGGCGAGCCCGACGCTGGTCTCGTTGTGGACGACGCAGACGGCGCGCACGTCGCCCTTCTCGAGCTCCGCCTTCGCGTCCTCGATCGGGAGGGTCCGTCCCCACGCCGCCGAGAGCGTCGTGACGTCCCCCGCGTACCGCCGGACGATCTCCGCCGACCGGTCGCCGAAGTTCCCGTTCGTGAGGACGAGCGCGCGGCCGTCGGACGGGACGAGGCTCGAATACATCGCCTCCAATCCCGCGGTTCCGCTGCCGCTCAGGATCACCTGGTGGCCGGGCGCCCCGAAGAGGACCGGCAGCAGCTCCCGGATCTCCTTCACGACCTCGTGGAAGTAGTCGCCGCGGTGGTTCAGCGACGGCATCGACATCGCGCGGAGGACCCGGGGGTGGATCTTGACCGGGCCCGCGATGAGGAACGTCGTGGTCTCGGGGTCGAACGTCACGGGCGTCCCCCGGGGGCCGGCACGAGCGCCGTCAGCGGCTCCCCGCGCAGGGCGCGGAGGACCTCGTCGACGACGTCGGCCCCGGCGCGGCGCTGGGCCTCCTCGGTCGATGCGCCGAGGTGCGGGGTCGGGATCACGCGCGGGTGCTCGAGGAGCGCTCGGTTCATCGGAGGTTCCACCTCATACACGTCGAGCGCGGCGCCGGCGAGTCGCCCTCCGTCCAGGGCCCCGAGGAGGGCGGCCTCGTCCACGAGGGGGCCGCGTGCGACATTGACGAGGTAGGACCCCGGGCGCATCCGCGCGAACGCGGCGGCGTCGAGGAGGTGCCGGTTGTCGGGGGTGAGGGCGGCGTGGAGACTGACAATGTCCGACCGCGCGAGCAGTTCCGGGAGCGCGACCATCTCGGTCCCGTCGGGCGCGGACGCCACGAACGGGTCGAAGGCGATCGCGCGGGCCCTGAAGGCGGACGCGCGGCGCGCGACCTCGCGGGCGATGCGGCCGTACCCGACGTACCCGACCGTCCGACCCGAGAGCTCGTGGCCCCGGGTCCCGCGCTCCCACTTGCCCGCCCGGGTCGCCCCGATGGCGGGGAGCAGCTCGCGGACGAGCAGGAGGTAGAGCGAGACCGTCAACTCCGCGACGCTCACGGTGGCGGCCGTCGGCGCGTTCACGACCCGGATCCCGCGCGCCCCGGTCGCCGCCAGGTCGACGTTGTCGACGCCCACGCCCGCCCGGGCGACCAGCGTGAGATGCGGAGCGCCGGTGAGCAGTTCGGCGGTCACCTTCGTACGGGACCGGACGATCAGGCCCCAGGCGTCGGCGAGCGGAGCGGCCAAGGACTTCGGGTCGCCGCTCGCATCGACGACGCGGCACGGACCGGCCCGGAGCGCCTCCACCGCCGCCCGATCGATCGGGTCGGCGACGACGACGAGCGGCAGGTCGGCCATCCGGCGCGACGGAGCGGGGCTCCGTTCAAAAGCCCTCGCCCGTCAGGCCAGCTTCGGGACCGACGTGCGCTCGAGGGCGGCGGCGACGATCGCGTCGCCGCGGACGCCGCGGATCCACGGCTCGGGCTTGACCAGGACGCGGTGGGCGAGCGCCGGCTCGGCGAACGCCTTCACGTCGTCCGGGAGCACGAAGTCGCGTCCCTGCAAGAGGGCGCGGGCCCGGGCGATCTTCTGGAGCGCGAGCGCCCCGCGCGGGGAGGCGCCGACCTCGGCCCGCCCGTCGTCGCGGGTCGCGCGGACGAGGTCCACGATGTAGCCGGCGACCGACGGCTCGACCTCGACCTCCTCCACGGCCCGCTGCAGCTCGAGGAACGTCGGTGCGTCGAGCACCGACGCGACGGAGACCGCATCCTCCTTGCGCGCCCGTCGGCGCTCCAGGATCGTCCGCTCCTCCTCGACCGTCGGATAACCGACCCGGAGCCGGAGCAGGAACCGGTCGACCTGCGCCTCCGGCAACGGGTACGTCCCTTCCAGCTCGATCGGGTTCTCCGTCGCAATGACGAGGAACGGGCGGGGGATCGGGTACGTCGACCGCTCGCTGGTGACCTGGTACTCCTGCATCGCCTCGAGCAGGGCGGACTGCACCTTCGGGGGGGCGCGGTTGATCTCGTCGGCGAGCAGGAGGTTCGTGAACAGCGGCCCCGGGCGGAACGTGAGCTCGCCCTTGCGCGGGTCGAGGATCTCGCCGCCGGTGATGTCGTGGGGGAGCAGGTCGGCCGTGAACTGGACGCGCTGGAACCCCAGGCCGAGGGCGGTGGCGAACGATTTCGCCATCAGCGTCTTGCCGAGTCCGGGAAGATCCTCCAACAGGAGGTGGCCGTCGGCGAGCAGCCCGGTCAAGACCTGGTCGACGGCGACGTCGCGCCCGACCACGGCGGTCTGGACGGTCGCCCGGACCTTCTCCGCGAAGGTGCGAGCCGTCTGTGGATCCACCGCCCGACCCCGCCGCCGACCGAGCGGCGGCTACTATATGGAGGGCGCGGCGGTCGCTGTGCCCCGGCCGTAACGATCCGCGTCACGGCAGGCGTCCGCCCTCTCGGCGGTCTGACCCCGGCCGGGGATGTCGGACCCCGGGGTTGTCCTCACGTCATCCTCGGCGGACGACCCGTCCGCGTTGAGTCGAGAGGGACCCTTCGTCGGCGTCCGGACGCGACCGTCGGCCACGTCGGACCGGGATGGTCGCCGCCGGTTCAAGACGTTGCCGCTGCGGGGTCGACCCAGGCCGGCCGACCGAGCAGGACGGCCGCGACCGCGAGCACCACGATCAACAGGACCGCCGCGACTCCGATCGGCGCCGCGCCGCTCGGCAGGGCGGTCGCGCTCACCCAGGCCAATACGACGGCCCCGGCGACGAGCAACAGCGAGGAGGCCGCGCGACCGAGAGCCCCGGGCCGCCGGGTCGGGTCGTCGGCCAGCCACGCGACGGACGCGACCCCGACGGCGCCGGCGAGCAACTCCGAGAGCGGCCCGATCGTGCCCAGCACGGCGATCCCCCCGGCGCCCACGAGCGCGACGCCGACGGCATATTCCCGGGCTCCGGCGGCGTGCAGCCGCCGCACGATCGCCGCGGCCACGACCGAGCCCGCGCCGACCGCGGCCCCGACGAACCCGAGGCCACCGACCAGTGCGAGCGCGACGACCGACGCGCCGAGCACCACGGTCGATGCAGCCCCGCGGGCGACTGGGGCCCGGACGAACGGGGACTTCATCGATTCGGCCTCCGCTGGCCGGTCCACCGGAGAACGTCGCCGAGACCGCCGAGCGACCAGTACTCGTCCCAGTCCAGCACCGGCCCGTCCCGCCACGCGCGGGCGACCTGCGCCCGGCGGGCGAGACGGGCGATCCGCCGCTGGAGCTGTTCGTCCGAGGACGCCATCGTCCGTGCCCCGGAGAGCACGGGAAGCGCGGACGGGCTGACCACGGCGACCGGGTACCCGCGCCGTCGCAGGTGATGGACGAGGTCGAACGACTCCTCCTCGGCGAGCGAGGTGAACGCGATGGTCGTGACGCCGAGCGGGAAGAAGCGCCGCATGGAGATGGCGCACCGTTCCGCGGGGCCGCCGGTCGCCGAGCGGACCGTGGACTGGATCGCGGCCCGGAGACGGACCCGATGGGTCCGGCCCCCGCCCAGCGGGATGGCCTCGAGGAACTCCCCGAACGCCGCGAAGCCGACCCGCGACTTCTCCCGCAGGAACGCCTCGGTGATCCCGAGGGCCGCCGCTCGGCTCAGCCCGAGCAGGCGGCCGTCCAACGCCGCGCCGAGCCCGGTCGGGCGGGCGTCGAGGAGCAGGATGACGTCGCCGGTCCGGTCGAGGAGGTACTCGTTGGTGAGCAGGCGACCGGCGCGCGCGCTGGCGCGCCAGTTGACGCGCCGCAACGGATCCCCCGGTGCGGCCTCCCGGAGGCCGTAGAACTCCCCGCTCGACCCGATGAACCGGGACGGGGTCTCGCCCGGGACCGCGAGCGTATGCTCGAGCCGGACCGCTCCCATCTCGAGCAGCTCGGGCGGATACCGCTCCACAAGGAGCGGGCGTCCGTCGACCCGGACCGGACGTTCCACGACCCCGAGCGGGTCCCGCCAGGTCACCGACGGGGGAACGAGCGTCGCGATCGTCGGCTCCGGGGCGGTCAGGCGGAGGTTGCCCCGGATCGCGTCGGCCTCGCGCCGGGTCTCGAACGGGCCGGAGAGCTTGAGGCCGGGCGGCTGCGCGACGACGATCTCCAGGTCCGGAGCCAGCGCCGGGGGATCCGACGTCAGGGTGAGGTCGACCTGGACGTCCGGGCCCGAGCCGGTCGCCTCCCACCGGATCGCGGACCGGATCGTTCGACGGGGGCCGGCGATCGCCGCGGCCAGGGGCGCCACCAACAACGGGATGGCGAGAAAGACCGGAACGGGCGTGCGACGCACGACCCCCGCGACGAACAACCCGAGCGCGACGACGACGAGGAGCAACGTCCGACGCCGCCACACGAGGTTCGGCGGGACCTCCGGTGCGTTCACGTCCCCGCCTCGAGCGCCTCGACGCGTCGGCGAACGTAGTCGCGGAACTGCTCCGGGGGCAGCGTGGCGAGGCGGTCGAGATCCTCCAACCGATGGCTCGGAAGGGACGGGTCCCGGATCGTCCGCTCGACCTGGTCGAGCAGCAGGACGACCTCCTCCCGGTCGAACCGACTGCCGTCGAGGGGGGGCAGCGACGCGGACTTCGTGTCCGTCGTGGCGCCGGAGACTGCGGTCGGGAGCCCCGAGACGGCACGCTCGGCCGTCGCGCCTTGGCTCCACCCGTCGTAGACCATCGCCGCCGCGACGAGCAGGGCCAGGAGGGCCGCCGGGAGGGCGATCGTCAGATTCGTGCCCGCCCAGATCGCTACGGCGGCCGCCCCCAGGGCGACGAGCAGCAACGCGACGAACGACCGGGAGAGGCTCATGCCGCCGGGGCCCGGCGCTGAAGGTCGGCGAGGGCCCCGCCGATCGCTCGCTGCGCCCGGTCGGCCGCCTCGGCGCCCATCGGGTGGGTCGAGTACCGGGCCTCCTCGAACAGGCGGGTCAGCTCGTTCGCGTCGCGGGGCCCGACTCCGAGGCGCACCAGGTGCTGACTGCGGATCTCCTCCGGCGTCACCACGTCCACGTCCCCGATCATCGCGGTGAGGCGGGAAAGCAGCTGTCCGTACAGGACCAGGATCGTCGCCCGCGGGTCGGCCCCCTCGTCGAGGGCGACCTGCGCCTCGGCCAATGCCGAGGCCGCGGCCGCGGTCGCGCCTCCCGACCGCCGTCGCCGGAGCGAGAGCCGGCCCGGGGAAGCCAGCCGGCTCGCGAGCAGACCGCCCGACAGGACGGCCAGGAACCCCCCGACCAGCACGAACAGGAGAAGATCGCCGACCCACGGCGGGATCGACCACCGGTCGAGCGCCCCACCCGGTCCGTTGGGCAGGGGGGTTCCGTTGGCCGGCGGGGTGGAGTTGACGGTCGAGTTCGCCTGGGTGCTGGTCCCGCCCCCGCTCAGGATCCCTCCGCCGCCCAGGAAATGGGAGACCACGACGAACCCGGCCAACAGGAGCATCCCGACGAGGATCGCCACCACGATCGGATTCGGCACCGAGGCGGCGGTCCCCCGCGCCCGCTGCCCGATCATCAGGGCCATCCCGGCGACGAACAGTCCGAGGATCGGAAGGACGACGACCCAGAACGGCAGGATCAGCTCGGTCGAAGGACCCGCGTTCGGCGCGTGCGACGGAGCGGTCGCCAGGATCGTCGCGGCGAGGCCCGCCCCGACCGCCACGACGAGCAGCGCCACGAGGAGGACGGTGTTGCGTCCCGAGCCGTGCACGGCCCCACCCGACCGACGGAGGCCGGGAACGGGCGATATACCCTTCCCCTAGGGTGGCGGGCTCCCGCCGGCGGGCGGCGGGGCGGGCGCGAGGAAGTAGACACTCCGTCGCTCGTGGGCGGCGGTCGAGACGACGGCGAAGTCGTCGACCCGGTAGCCCGCGTCGAAGGCGGCCCGGAACGCGTCGCGGACCGCGTGTCGCCAGGTCCGGACGGACTTCGGCTCGTGTTCCCGGACGGCGGCGAAGTCGAACGGGATCTCGAGGTGGGCGCTCGGTCCGGTCGGCTCTTCGACCGCCGTGGGGATTCGCAGGCCGCTCTCCCCCTGGTCGGTCGTCACGATGCGGAACGACCGCTCGAATCGTGCCCGGTCGTCGGCGGCGGACGGGGCCGGGGAGGTCAGGCGCGCCTCGACGGCGGGGGACGCGATCGACCACGCGGTCAGGAGGCGGTCGGTCTCGAGCCCCTGGTTCGCCGCGTCGGACATCTGACCGTAGTAGTGGGGGAGATACTTCCGGGGGACGCTGCCGAGCCGGCGGACGTTCAGGTAGGCGTTGCGGCTCAGGAGCGGGTCGAACGTCCACCGGATCTCGGCGAGCCCGAGTTTCGTGACCTCCTCGCGCTGGAACAGTTTCATCCGGAACCCCAGGTGGTGGTTCTGGTACTCCGGACGGACCATCAGGAGGTGGGAGTAGTGGTAGAGCGTCGTCCCGTCCCACCCGAGGAACGAGACGGCCGCCCCGGCGAGGTAGATGTCGGCGAACGCGCCGAGGACGAGGCCCCCGTTGTCCTGCAGCGCACGCTGGAGGGAGGTCGGCATCCCCCCGGGGGCGGCCGTGCCGAACGCTGCCTGGAGGAGCTCCTCGACCTGTCGGAACTCCTCGGGCTTCTCCAGGCGGCGGAGCCGGAACCCCTCGATCCGGCCGTCGACCCCGGCGGTCGCCACGCCGCGCCGACCGGCGGACGGTACTTAACGCGGCCGCGCGGCGCGCCTACCGGCGGACGCGGAGCTCCGACCGCTTCTCGTCGTACCGGATCTCGTCGTTGGGCGTCAGGTCCCAGAGCAGGTCCTCGAGCTCGGGGATGTTCCGCAGGAACTCCGCCTTGCTCTTGGTGAGCATCAGGTGCTCGAACTTCCGCCGGGCGACGTAGTACGCCCCGACGAGGTACGCGCCGACGATCGCGACGATCGGGCCGACGACGATGAAGACCAGATTGTAGTTCGCGTTCGGCGTGTCGGTGACCGCGTTGATCGCGGGGAACGGCGGGACGGTCTGGAGCGGCGTGACCCACCCGAGAGCCAAGATGCTGAGGAACACCCCGATCGCGAAGATGACGATCGAGACGATCTCCCGGTGCACCCGGAACCCGTGCCGGAGGCGCTGGGAGAACGTCCGGGCCGGAGGATTCGGGGGCATTCGGTCGGCGGGAGGTCGGTTGGCTTATCAACCTACCGAAGGGCCGCCGAGCCGTCGCTCTCGGGGGCTTCCGTCCCGTCCGCGGTGCGCCGATAGGCCCGGGCCCGCTCCGCGGGCGGGGCGGGAGGCGGAGCCCCGGGGGGCGGAATGGTGGCGAGCATCGGCCGCAACCGCTGGTAGATGAGCCAGCCTCCGGCCAGCGCCACCAGCGCCCCCGCGAAGGCGGCCGCCTCGCCGCCGAGCGGTCCGAGCCCAATCAGGAAGAATCCGAACCCCCCGATCAGCACCCCCGAGAGCGGACCGCCGCCCGGGCGGCCCGCCCGGGGGCGGGGCGGCAACGAAATCAGGGCTCCGGCGACCTCGAGGACCAGGATCGCCGCGGATTGCACGAGCACGAGGGCGATCCCCGGTGCGGTCGGACCGGGGGCGCTGAGGTACTGGGCGACGACGGCGAGGGCCAGGATGCCCCCGATGGAGGCCCGGTAGCCGAGCGCGTAGAACGGGGAGCTCTCGCTCCGTCCCCAGTACCGGGCGCGGAGGAGGCCCCACTGCGCGACCTCGGTGCCGGCCAGGAGGGCGACCAGGAAGATGGCGGCCCCGGGGAGCGCCCCGTTGGCCATCGAGTCGAGGAACAGGATGAGCGCTACCGCGAGCGGGACGCCGACGAACAGTCCCGCCGTGTACGCGAAGATCTCGCGGCGCTCGTCGAACAGGGTGGCCGGGACCTGGGGGGTCGCGTACTTCCCGATCTCCCAGTAGACGAACCCGCCGGAGAGCGCGACGCCGACGAGGGCGCCGAGCGACAGCGACGGGACGACCATCCTCAGTCGACCTTCCGGCCGGCCGCGAGGAAGCCCGTGTGCCCGAGCATCTCGAAGTCCGGTCGGGTACCGCCGTCGCCGACATGCAGCGACCGCTCGAGCAGTTCGACCGCCCGCACCTCATCGAATCCGAGGGTGCGGAGTCCCCGAACGGCCTTCTCGAGTTGGTTGTACGTGGGCGTGTACGTCGCGACGTAGCCGCCCGGCACCAGCGCCGCGCGGGCCGACGGGAGGACCTCCCACGGTTCCGGGAGGTCGAGCAGGACGCTCGTCAGCTCGGTCGCATCGATCCCGTCCTTCCCGACGTCCCGTTCGACGAAGGTGACGCGCCCCTCGAGCCCGGCCCGTCGCACGTTGACGCGCGCGGTCTCCAGGAAGTCGCTCCGCCGATCGTAGGTCGTGACGTGCCCGGCTCCGCCGACGGCCACGGCCAGTGCGATCGTCAGCGCCCCGCTCCCCGACCCGGCCTCGGCGACGCGGCCCCCGGGGGCGACCCCCGCCAGGTACACGAGGTGCGCGGCGTCCTTCGGCGTGACGATCTGGGCGCCGCGGTGCATGCTGCCGAAGAGGTCGGACAACGACGGTCGTACGGCGCGATAGGCGATGTCGAGCCAGGTGACGGTCCCGCCCGGCGGCCGCCCGATCTGGTCGGTGAGGTCCAGGACCCCGTACTCCTCGATCCGCTGGGGGCCCTTCGAGAGGCGGACCAGGATCGGCGGGACTCCTTGCCGCTTCAGGACGAGCGTGTCCCCCTCCGCCCACACCTCGGGCATCCGGCCGACTCCCCCGACGGGAGTACGTCCGAGCGCCCGTAATAATGCCACGGGCCCCGGCCGATCCTCCGATTCGCTCCCGGAAGGCGCCCGTCGGGAGGGGTGCGACGGTTCCGGGGGGATTCTGCGCCGAACGACCCTTTATCGCGGCCCCGCGATTCCGGCCCGCCCGGTCGCTCCGTGGACCGTCGAGGGGAAGAGGTGCCCGTCGGCTGGACGAGACCCGCCGTCACCGTCGCGGCAGTGCTCGCCGTCGCCCTCCTCGCGGTCTCGTCCCTCCCGGCCGGAGGGGTGCCCGCGGGAGCGGCGGCGAGCCACGCTCCGCCGTCGCTCGGATCCGTCGGGCCGACCGGGGCGACCCCGGGGCCGTCCCGCGCGACGGTCGCGCTCTCGATCCCCGCGGGATGGACCACCTGGAACCAGACGATCGACTGGCGCAACTACTCGCTCCCGTACTTCCCGGGAACCCGTCACTGGTTCAGCTCGACGGACAACATCTTCGACACGCCCGTGATCACCGACCAAAATCCGAGCGGCGTCATGACGGCGTACTACGTCAACGCCTCCTCCCAGCTGCTCGCGGAGTCGATCCCCAGCGGCACGACGGAGACGTTGAGCGCGTGGCCGACGAACCTCTCCAACTTCGACAGTCCGTCCATGCTCCAGGCGTTCCAGTCGTGGAACGGGAGCGTCGACGTGCTGTACGAGATGGGGGAGCTTCCGACCGACTACGTCTGGGTCGCCTGGTACAGCCTGACGAACGACTCGTCGTACGTGGTCAACACGACCATCCTCGGCACCCCCTCCGTCTCGCAGAACGTGAACCTGGGAGTCTGGAACGCGAGCGGCTGGGTCTACTACACGAACACCGCGATGACCGAGATCGACTTCTTCAACATCTTCTCGCACCAGCTCGTTTCCCTGACGGCGCCGGCGCTCCCCGCGTGGAACAGCGCCGTCTACGTCCCGAGCGCCGAGCAGGTCGTGGAGGACGTCGATCAGGTCTCGAACGGCACCCTGCTCGTTCGGGCGTTCAACCTGACCGCCGCCGACACGATCGCGTACGTCGACCGGTGGGGCGGATCGGTCGTGGGGGCGGATGTCGAGAACATCCCCTACCTGTTCCGCGTGGCGGGCGGTCGGACGACCCTCTGGGGGCTCGGGGCCAGCGGCGCCGGGAACCGCGTCCTGAACATCTCGCTCGACCGGAACCTGAGCCAGGACGGGTCTCCGACGACCGCGCCCACGGGCAGTTTCGGTACGACCGATGAGACCGCCGCCGCCTTCTGGGATACCTCCGGCTACTTCCTGAACGGGTACAACTCGCACGTGTCCGCCGCGTACCAGAGCGCGTTCGCGGATCCCCTGAACCGCTCGGAGATCGTCGCGAGCAACAGCACCTGGTTCCCGACGTTCTTCTCGACCTACAACTTCGGCTTCGGCGGCGGACCCTGGATCAACAGCTGGCACTTCGTCGGCCCCTCGGCGGGCTGGGAGGGCGCCATTCTCCAGAACGGGACCGCGTCGGGGCATTCGTGCGGGACGGTCTGCACCCTCCTGATCTACTGGCTCCCGAGCATGACCAACGAGTTCGGGCCGCTGAACCGAACGTTGCCGCCCCCCGTGCCACGGATTCCGCCGCCGCCGACCGAGCTCACGGCCAGCAACCGCACGACGACCTCCGTCCAGCTGAACTGGTCGAATCCGGCCGGTGGGGGGCTGCTGAACGACACCGTGTACGTCGCACTCGGCTCGGCCTGTGGCGCCCCCACTACGATCCTCTCCGTCGGGGTGACGACCGAGTACACGGTGGCCGGACTGGCCGGCGGTACCGAGTACGCCTTCTCCGTGACGGCGTGGAACGGCACGGGCCAGAGCAACGCCTCCGCCTGCGTTACCACGCAGACCCTGGCCGCACCCCCGGCGCCCCAGGCACCGACCGGTCTCACGGTCGCTAACGTGACGCCCTCCTCCGTCGCATTGACCTGGGCGAACCCACCGGGCGGCGGACTCGTCAACGATACGGTCGAGGTCGCTCTCGGCGCGGCGTGCGGCCCGCCCACCGCCCGCGACTCGGTCGGGGTCGTCACGGAATACACCGTCGCGGGTCTGGCGGATCGGACGGAGTACGCCTTCGACGTGATCGCCTGGAATTCCTCCGGACCGAGCAACGCGTCGACGTGCGCGGTGGCGACCACCGGCGGTCCGGCGCCCTCGGCGACCGTCCCGGGCGCTCCGACGGACGTCGTCGCCAGAAACGTCACCCCGACGACGGTGGCCCTGGAATGGGTCAACCCCGGCGGTGGTGGCCTCCTTCGGGACACCGTCTACTGGGTGGCGGGCGCGACGTGCCCCGCGACGATGCGGGAGCGGTCGGTCGGGGTGGCGACGAACTGGACGCTCACGGGGCTGAAGCCCGGCAAGCGGTACGCGTTCGCGGTCACCGCCTGGAACGCGACCGGTCAGAGCAACCGGTCCGGCTGCCTGGTGGTGGCCACGCCGCATCCGCTCCCGGCGGCACCGACCAACCTGACCGGCACAGCCGAGGCGCTCGGCATCAATTGGACGTGGACCGAAAGCCCCGGCGGCGGGATCCGGAACAACACGCTCTATCTGTATCGCGGCGCCGGCTGCGGGACACCGATCGCCGCGCACCGCACCCGCGCTCCCTGGAAACTGGTCGCCGACGTCCGGGCCGGGGCCACCTACTCCGCCGAGGTCACCGATTGGAACGCCACGGGGCAGAGTCCCCGGAGCACCTGTGTGACGGTGACCGTGCCGGAGGGAACCACGGGCGGCGCCGGGACCTCGCTCTTCGTCGGGACGGCGGCGCCGGCCGCTCCGGTCGCGGCGTTCCGCCCGGTGGCGAGTTCTTCGGCCCCGCGCCGGCCGGCGCGCGGCGCGGGCGCTTTCTTATAGGGCGGCCTTTTCGCCGCCTGCGTTGGGACCGCCTCGCGGCGGCCACGCACGGCGGCGGGGACCTCAGCAAAACGCGGGCATAGTGTAGTCTGGTTATCACATAGGCTTGCCAAGCCTATAACTCGGGTTCAAATCCCGGTGCCCGCACCTCCGGTCTCGCCCCGCGAACGGGGGCGAGTGCATCGTCCGATCAGCCGACCGCGCGCTTCACCAACTCGGCGATCCGGGCCTCGTCGGCCGCGGACAACCCGGTGAGCGCGTAGTAGACGGGCCACATTCCCCCCTCGTCGAGGTTCGCTCCGTCGTTGAACCCGAGGGTCAGGTACCGCTCCTGGAACACTTGCGGACCCCGAAAGAAGCAGACGACCTCTCCGTCCTTCGCGTAGGCCGGCATCCCGTACCAGGTCCGCGGCGTGAGGAGGGGAGCGTTCGCCCGGATGATCGCATGCAGTCGCTCGCCCATGGCACGGTACGCTCCCGGCAGCAGGGCGATCTTGGCTCGCACCGCCGCGTCTCCCTCGAGCGCGGTGGAAGTCCGGGGGCGACGCGTCGCTCGCTTGGTCGCACGGGTCCGTTTCGGGGCCATGGTCATCCTCCGTTCAGGGCTGCGGCGAGCCGCGCCCAGGCCGCGCCGGCTCCGGCCACCGCCCCGTACCGCAACATCGCGTCGCGAGCCTCTTTCGAGCGGCAGCGGCTGGTCATCGTCAAGTGGGTGACGCCCGCGGACTCCGTAAGTTCGATGGTCGCGGTGAATTCGCTGTCGGGTTGCCCTTCGACCGAGAACGTGTACACCAGCCGGTTCACCGGCCGCACTTCCAGGTACGTCCCTCCGAAGACGAGCTCCGGTCCCCCGGGGGCCCGCTGCACGAATCGCCACGTCCCTCCCGGCCGGACGTCCATCCGGTCGACGCGCACGCTGCCCCCGGCCGGCGCCCACCAGTGCGGGATCTGCTCGGGATCGGTGTACGCCGCGAACACCCGCGCTGCGGACGCGCGGAACGTGTGAACGAGAACGAACTCCCGGTCGGACGGAAGCCGCACGGTCGCGGGTTCGCTCACGAGCGTCTCCGGGAGCGGGGAGTCGGCGCCTCGACGATCTCGGCGAGTCGGTGCAACCGGCCCCGCTGGTCGTCGGCGTAGCGACGCATCCAGGCGTCGAGCTCGCGCAGGGGCTCGGGGCGGAGGGAGTACAGGTGGCGTTGCCCGACCGGCCGGACCCGAACGAATCCCGCGTGCCGGAGGATGCGGAGGTGGCGGGAGACCCCGGACTGCCGGATGGCGACCCGGTCCACGATCTCGTTGACCGACCGCTCGCCTCCGTGCAGGATCTCGACGACCCGCCGCCGCACTGGGTCCGCGAGCACGGCGAAGACGTCGGACCGCATCCACCCGAATATCGCGTCTGGTGTATATACACGAATCGTACCCGGTGCCGATCGTCGAACGCCCGTGCCGTACGCGCCCGGGGCCGGGCGGGGGACGTTACGCGGTGGCCGGTCTGCGAAGGGCTCCCCGGCGCAGCCACCGGAAGGAGGGGCGCCCCACCGACGCGGCGAACGTCGAGAACGCGTCGTTCTCGGGGATGTCGTCGGAGAGCAGGAATCCGCCGGCCGGGATCTTCGGCCACGCCGTCTCGAACTCCCAGAGCATGTGGGCCCGGGTGTGTTCGGAATCGTGGAAGAACACGTCCCACGGGCCGGACAGCGGAAGCGTCGGCAGCAGTTCCCGGGCGTCGCCCAACGATAGGTGCCACCGTCGGCGAAGTCGGTCCGGTACGGCCCGTCCGACGTCGCCCGTCGTGTCCACGTGCGCCGCATCGAACCGCCCGTCGGCGTTCGTGTGTCCTCCCCCGACGAACGGGAGGTCGATCGACCACAGTTCCCCGCTGCCGTTGTCGTCGAGGGCTTGCAGGAAGTACGCGCTGCTCACCCCCAGTTCGACGCCGGTCTCCACGATCGCGCGAGGCCGCGCGGCCCGCGCGAAGAGGTAGAGGACCTCGGCGGCCGGACCGCCCATGCCGGAGGCCGTGGGGCAGCGCCGCCGGATCTCCTGGGCGAGGCGCCGGCGTCGCACCTCCGCCAGCCATCGGTGCATTTCGGTCGCCGTGGACCCCGTAAACTCCGCGAGCCGGGGAACGAGCTCCCGGGCGTTCCGCGCGGCCCGCCGGAACGCGGAGGGATGGGCCGGTGCGGTCAGGATCGAGCGACGGGTCTCCATCCAGTACTCCTCGGTCACCCAGCGGGGGAACCCCCCCAGCCGGTCCGCCGCCGTCGCCATCGTCCGAGCGTGGCAGGGGACGCCGCCCCCTTTAGCCTGCGTGGCCGCCCCCGGGACCGGGCGGCAAACATTACGAGCCGGTGGGGGTAGGTCGGCGGTCGTCCTCGCCGTACGCCTTCGCTTGCCTCGGGCCGCGCCCAGAGCGAGAGGGGCGCGCGCCAGCGGCCGACCGTACCGATGCGCACGACCGGAACCGAGATCATCGCGGAAGCCCGGGACCTGGGGTACGCCTACCGGCCCGGCCAGTTCGCCGTGCGGCACCTCGACTTCCAACTCCGACGCGGGGAGGTCTTCGGACTGCTCGGTCGGAACGGTGCCGGGAAGACCACCACGGTCCGACTGCTGACGACGCTGCTCCCTCCGACCGAAGGCGGCGGCCGACTGTTCGGCAAAGAGCTCACCGCGTGCGGCCGGGCGGAACGGGCTCGCATCGGGGTCGTACTGCAGTCGGAATCGCTCGACTTCGTGAGCGTCGAACAGAACCTGCGCCTCTACGCGTTCCTGTGGGGGGTCGACCGCGAGACCGCGAAGAGCCGGGCGGAAGAGATGCTCGAGCTGTTCGAGCTGGGCCCGATGCGGGAGCGCAAGCCCTGGGCCCTGTCGGGCGGCGAACGGCGACGTTTCCAGGTCGCCCGGGAGCTGATGCACGACATGGAGCTCCTCTTCCTGGACGAGCCGACCGTCGGACTGGACGCCCTCACGCGGAGTCGGATCCTCGATTACTTGGCGACCCGCGCCCGCGCCGGCCTCTCGATCGTCTTCACGACGCACATCCTGCACGAGGCCGACCGCCTCTGCGACCGGATCGGCGTCATGAGCGACGGCCGGCTCCGTACGGTCGGACCTCCCGCGGAGATCAAACGGGCGTACCGCGGCGCCCGGACGGTCGAGGCGGAGTTCGAGCGCGCGCTCAACCCCGTCGAGGCGCAGGAGCTCGATGCCCTGCTGGCCCACGACGGCGACGGGTTCTCGTGGATCGAGCGGCGGGCGGACCTGCTGCTCTTCCAGGCGGCGAACGCCGAGTCGCTGGTCGCCTCGCTGGCCCGGTGGGCCGGTGCTCGGGGCGTCGAGATGACCCGGATCGCCGTGCGCGAGGCGACCCTCGAGGAAGCGTTCGTGCACATCGTCTCCGAGGGTCCCGCGCCCGAGGGCACGTTGGCGAGGCGACGCGCGTGACGCTCCCGCCGGTCCTCCGCCTCGTCGTCCGAAACTTCCGGGCGAGCATCGACCCGATCACCCTGCTCGTGATGTTCGGGCAGCCGGCGTTCCTGATCGTGATCCTGGGGACGATGTTCAACCAGCTGATCCCGTCGGTCGGCGCCTCGGGCAGTTACGTCGCGTTCCTCGTCCCGGGGATGATCGCCTCGCAGATGATCACCGGGGCCGTTCTCGCCGGTCGGATCTTCTGGCTCGACCGCCGCTGGTCGATGGTCGAGCAGATCTTCTCCGGTCCGTTCCGCCGCTACGAGTACCTGGCCGCGTTGCTGCTCACGACGCTCCTGTTCGCGCTGGTGGGCGTCGGCATCATGGCGCTCGTCGCGCTCCCGTTGGCTGGGCTCCCGACCCTCTCCGCGGTCGAGCTCGCCGTCATCCTGGCGACCATCGGGCTGGGCGCGACGTTCTTCGGCGGACTGCTGATCGCGATCGGCAGCCGGATCCGGTCGGCGAACCTCTACTTCACGATCCAGTCGCTGCTGCAGTACTTCCTGATCTTCATCTCGACCGTCTACTACCCGGTCTCGTCGAAGACCCCGGTCGTGCTGAAGGTCGTGGTGTACGCCAACCCGCTCACCTACGCCGCGAACACCGTGCGCGACGCGTTCACGCACTCGTTCGGGCCGGGCGACCTGACGGCCGGGATCGTCCTCGGGGGTCTCGCCCTGGCGACGTTCGGTCTGGCCGTCGCGATGTTCCGCCGTCTCGAATTCGGTCCGGTGCAGTAGCGGTCCACGGCCTCCACCCGCCCGCCGGACCGGCTCCCACCCCGGGTCCGACCCTCCACCCCCACGGTCGCCGACGTCGGGATCCGAGTCACGCCCGGAAGGTCCGGCTCCGACGGGTCGCGCGACGCACGGCCCGGTCCGAGATCTCCACCCCGAGGCCGGCCCCACGGGGAACCTCGAGCGTACTGCCCGGTCCGAGGACGAACGGTCGCTCGAGCAGGTCGTCCGCGTAGTACCGATCGCTGGCGGACAGGTCCCCGGGCAGGCCGAACGCGGCGTGCGACGCGAGATGCACGTTCGCCGCCCGACCGATCCCGCTCTCCAGCATCCCGCCGACCCACGCCGCAATCCCCGCCGCGCGGGCGCGCCGGCCCAGATCCAGCGCGCTCCGGAGGCCCCCGACCCGACCGACCTTGACGTTCAGGCTGGTGAGCGCCCGCCCTCCGAGGGCATCCTCGAGCGACGGCCGATCCACGATCGACTCGTCCAGGCAGACCCGGAACCCCGCCCCCCGTACCAATGCCGCGTGCGCACGGATCGCGCGCTCGGGGAAGGGCTGCTCCACCTGGGCCACGCGGGATCGCGACGCCCAGCGTCGAATTCGGCCGGTCGCCGAGGGCCCGTACGCCTGGTTTGCGTCGACCCAGATCTCGACATCCGGAAAAGCGCGGCGGACCGCCGCGACGGGGACCGCGTCCCACCCGGGGCGCACCTTCAACTTGACGCGACGGTAGCCGGCGTCCAGGTACCGACCCACCCGACGCACGAGACGATCCGGCGACGCGTGAATCCCGACGCTGACACCCACCTCCACGCGTCGACGACGTCCCCCGAGCATCTCGCCGAGCGGTCGTCCGGCCTTCTGGGCCCACAGGTCGAGCAGAGCCCCCTCGACGACCGCACGGGCCATCCGCTGCCCGCGAAACCGGGCGGCGAGCCGCCCGAACGTCTCGGCCGACGGGCGCCGCAGGTCGAGCAACCACGGCAGGAAGTACTCCGCAAGGACCCACTCGGCGGTGGCGACGGACTCGCTCGAGTAGAGCGGTTCCCGGCCCGCCACGCACTCCCCCCACCCGACGAGGCCGTCCCGCGTCTCGAGGCGGAGGAGGAGGAATCGGCGTCGTCGCTCGACGCCAAAGCTGGTCTCGAACGGTTCGAGCAGGTCGAGCTCGGCCTCGATCAAGCGAGCCGAGCGCACGAGCATGGTCCGCCGGTTCCCGCGCCGCAGCGCGAGGCCGACAGGGCCGGACCGACGATAAGGAGTCCGGCCTCCGCCCCGCGCGGCATCGCACGCCTTTTGACCCGGATTCCCTACCGGAGCCGATGGCCCGCCTGCGTCGCGTCTCCGTCGGGGGAGGGCGCTCGTTCGAGTACGTTTCCCAAGGGACGGGTCCGGCCACGCTCCTCGTCCATCCCGGAGGACCGGGCCTGACCTACCATTACCTCCGGGCGTTCCTGAAGCTCGCGAACGCGAACCTGCGCGTGATCCTGTTTCACCCGCGAGGGGTCGGGCACAGTTGGTCCCCCAAGCGGGCGAGCGAGTTCACGATCGAGGCGATGGCGGAGGACGTCGAGGCGATCCGCCGGGCGCTGAAGATCGAGGAGCTCCACCTGCTCGGTTACTCCGCCGGCGGATTCGTGGCGCTCGAGTACGCGCACCGGTACGAGCGACGGCTGACGTCGCTCCTCTTGTGCGCGACCGCCGGGAGCGCGGAGGAGGTCCGTCAGGCGGGACGGATGGCGCTCGGCGCCGCCTCCCCGTCGCAGCGGGTCCGGCTCCGGGAGCTGACCCGATCGCATGCGTTCAACGGCTCCGAGTACCAGTCGCTGTCCGAGAAGATCTATCGGCCGTTCCAGACGCGGTTCCTGCGCGGCACGCCGCCCGACTGGAAGGCGACGAAGCTGAGCCAAGCGGTCTATCGCGCCATGCTCACCCAGACCGGCGATGAGTTCGTCGTCGACGGCACGATCGCGGCCTGGGACGGGCGACGGTACTACTCGAAGATCGAGGTCCCGACACTCGTGGTCGTCGGCCGGTACGACTTCTTCCTCGAACCGTCGATGGAGATGAACGACCGGATCGAACCCGCGCACTTGCGGGTCCTCCCCCGGAGTAGCCACATGGCGATCCTCGAGCAGCCGAGGGAGTTCCTCGGGACCGTCCGCGAGTTCCTCCTGGACGTGACGGGCGGCTGAGCGCTCGCGCGTCGCTCCGCGGTCGACGACAGGCGTAAACCCCCGCACGGTCTGCGTGTCGGCGGAGGGAGCGATGCCGAAGGAACCGGCGCCGAACGAGCCGATCCGGATCCGACTCGCCCCCGCGGCGCGCGATGCGCTGGCCCATGCCCTCGCGGGACGACCGAACGGGTCCGGGATCCGGGTCTGGGTCGAGCGCGGCATGCACCCGCATCCGCAGATGATGGTCGACCTGCCGTCGCACCGCGATGTGCCGGTCACCGTGGACGGGATCCTGCTCCTCGTCGACGAGGCGAGCAAGAAGTTCCTCCTCGATGCGGAGATCCGGTACCGGACCGACCGGACTCCCCCGGGGTTCGAGGTCGTCGGTCCGTGGCTGCCGGCCCAGGCCCCTACAGGACCGCCGCCGGCCGCGCCTCCGGTCGCCGCCGGTGCCGGGGTCGCCCCCGAACTCGAGGCTCGCGTCAAGGAGGCCCTGAAGACGATCTACGACCCGGAGATCCCGATGAACATCGTCGACCTGGGGCTGATCTACGGGATCCGGTGGAAGGACGACGGGGAGCTCGCCATCCAGATGACGATGACCAGCCCCGGATGCCCGGCCGTCGAGGAGCTCGTGAAGGAGGTCGAGACCGCGGCCGCCCCCGCCGCGGGCGCGAAGCGGGCGACCGTCGAGGTCGTCTGGGAACCTCCCTGGGGCCCCGAACGGATGACCGAGTTCGCGAAGCGGCAGTTCGGGTACGCCTAGCGACGACCCGGTTCCCCAGGGATTAGGCTTACAACCCGAGCCGTCTGGCAGGGAACGACCATGGCGCAGGCAGGGTCGGAACCGGTCGTCCGCGGGGCCGACGTGTGGAAGGTCTACGGCTCGGGCGAGACCCAGGTCCAGGCACTCCAGGGGCTCTCGATCGAGATCGCTCGCGGCGAGATGATCGCGGTGATGGGCCCCTCCGGCTGCGGGAAGACGACGTTCCTCAACTGCTTCTCCGGGCTCGACGACATCAGCCGCGGTCAGGTGACGATCGAGGGGGTCGACATCCACCGGCTGCCGGACCGCCAGAAGAGCGAGTACCGCGCGCGCCGGATGGGGTTCGTCTTCCAGTCGTACAATCTGCTCCCGGTGTTCACGGCGGCCGAGAACGTCGAGATGCCGCTGCTGATCGCCGGCGCGTCCCCCAAGGAGGCACGGACCGCGGCGCTCGCGATGCTCGGGGAGCTCGACCTGGCCAACCGCGCCGACCATCGCCCGGCCGAACTGAGCGGGGGTCAGCAACAGCGGGTCTCGCTCGCCCGGGCGCTCGTCGCCCACCCGGCGATCGTATGGGCCGACGAGCCGACCGGCAACCTCGACGAAGAGGGGGCCCAGCAGGTGATCGGGCTGCTGCGGGACCTGAACCAGCGCCTTCGGCAGACGCTCGTGGTCGTGACGCACGACGCCTCCGTGGCGGCGAAGTGCGACCGGACGGTCCGGATGCTCGACGGCCGATTCGCACCCTGAGCGGAGACGCGTCCGATGGCCTCCACGTTTGCCGTCCTCCTCGGCCTCCTCCTGGTGGTCGCCCTCGTCTCCGCCGTGCTCGCGTGGCGCAACCGGCTGCCGTTCCGGATCGGGATGCGCAACGTGCGACGCGCCCGCTGGCGGACGGTCCTGATCGTCCTCGGGCTGCTGATCGGGACGACGATCATCTCGGGCAGCCTGACCATCAACGACACCGTTGGGGCGGTCGAGGTCCACTTCGTCTACCAGGCCTGGGGGTTCACGGACGAGGCGGTCTACAACAGCTCGGTCGCAGCGGCGACGGGGACGTACAGCTACTTCCCGACCGGGGTCGCGACGAACCTCTCCACCGCGGCGGCCGCGAATCCGCTGATCGCCGGCGTGACCCCGGAGATCGTCGCCGGTGGGTCGGTCTACGATCGGGCGACGGGCGTCCCCGAGACCGGGATCAACATCGTCGGTGTCAACGCCAGCGCGGCCGCCGCGCTCGGCGACTTCACGTTCGATAACGGGTCGACCACCGCGGGCCCGGCCGCCGGTGGGGTCCTTCTGGACGACCAGTTGGCCCAGAACGTCGGCGCGTCGACCGGGGACGCGGTGGTGCTCTACGGCGTCTCCGCGGTTCCGCTCGTCGTCCAGGGGATCGTCAAGGACGACACGCGAGGCGGATTCCTCGGTGGGAACACCGCATTCGTGACGATCGCGACGGCCCAGAAGGTCGCGAACGAGAGCGGTCGCGTCAACTTCGTGGCGGTGACGAACGTCGGCTCCCTCGAGGGCGGCGTCGCGCACTCGGACGCGGTGACCGCCTTCCTGAACGCCACCCTCGTGGCGGCCGGGAGCCCCCATGGCCTCGCCGCATTCCCGGTGCTGCAGTCCGCGATCAACGCCGCGATCGCCTCGAGTCAGTCGATCGCCACGCTGTTCCTGGTCCTCGGGCTGTTCTCGATCGTCGCGGGCGCGCTCCTCATCGTCGGGATCTTCGTGACCCTCGCCGAGGAGCGGAAGGGCGAGATGGGGATGCTCCGGGCGGTGGGGCTCCCCCGTCGGTCCCTCGTCTACGTCTACTACTTCGAGGGGACGGTCTACGCCGCGGTCAGCGCGCTCGCCGGGACCGCCCTCGGCGTCGCCGTCGGGTTTGTCCTCCTCACGCTCTACACGCGCTCCGGCTCGGTCTCGAGCCAGGTCGCCGCCGCGTTCCAGTCGTCGTTCACGGTCTCGGCGACCAGCCTGGTCATCGCCTACGTCCTCGGCTTCCTGCTGACGCTGGCGACCATCGCGGCCGCGAGCGCCCGCGTGAGCCGGCTCAACATCGTCCGCGCGATCCGGTCGATCCCGGAGCCGCCCCCGTCCGTGCGGACGTACACTTACCTCGCCTACCTCGGGGCGGTGCTCCTCGTGCTGGGCGGGCTCCTGTTCCTCCGGACCCGGACGGGAACCGGCGACATCAGCCTCCCGTTCATTGGGCTGGGGCTCGCCATCGTCGGCGCCGCGCTGGTCGCCACGCGGTTCGTCAAGAATCGGTACGCGTTCACCGTCGCCGGCGCCCTCCTCGTCGTCTGGGGCGGAACGGTCCCGCTCCACCGCGCGCTGCTCGGATCCGGCCATAGCGGGACGATCTTCGCGGTGTTCGTCGAGGGGATCGAGCTCGTCACGGGAGCCGTTCTGCTATTCGTCTACAACGCCGACCTGATCGTCGCGGGGGTCTCGCGCCTCGCCGGTCGGAAGGGTCGGCGGGTCTCGGTCGCCCGGGTCGGCTTCGGCTACCCGCGACGGCAGCCGGCCCGCAGCGCGGTCAACTTCACCATCTTCGCCCTCGTGATCTTCACGGTGGTCCTGATCGCCGCGTACGGCGCGTCGGTCTCGGCCGCCCTCGCGAACTCCGTCACGGCGGAGTCCGGCGGCTACACGTACTTCGGCGTGACGAACGGCCCCGTCGACGGGCTCCCCGGCCAGATCCAGAACAACTCGACGCTGGGTCCGTTGGTGCCGGTCGTCGTCCCGCTCGTCTTCGGGGTGGTCACGGTCGTGCTGCCGGGGAGCGGAGGGACGCTGACGGACGGGATCTACGCTGGTCCGACGAACGTCTCGGCATCGGAGAGTCTGTACACGACGAACCAGTACAACTTCACCGCGACCCTCGGCGGGCTCTCGGCCGCGCAGGTCTGGCACGAGATCGCGAC